>JANMGS010000523.1:0-12548 GCA_031374745.1 Ferruginibacter sp.
CATGAAAATATTTTATGCAGTACAGGCTACAGGCAATGGTCATATAAGTCGTGCAATAGAAATTTTACCTTACTTGGAACAATATGGAAGTGTAGATATTTTTCTTAGTGGCAGTAATAGTAATTTACAAATGAACGCAAATGTACAATACCGTAGCAAGGGTGTAAGTTTATTTTATAGCGGAAAGGGCGGGCTTAGTTATTTTGACACTTTAAAAGCATTGCAACCAAAAAGAATATTCAATGAAGTAAAACAACTGCCTGTAGAAAAATATGATTTAGTAATAAACGATTTTGAAAGTATTACTGCCATGGCTTGTGCATATAAACATGTAAAAAGCATAAATTTTGGTCACCAAGCTAGTTTTATGAGTAATAATACCCCTAGGCCAAAGCACAAAGATTTTATAGGTGAGTTGGTTTTAAAAAACTATGCACGAGCTACAAAATATGTAGGATTGCACTTCGAGCAGTATGATGATTTTATTTTACCTCCCATCATCAAAAACGAAATTTGGAATGCAACACCAAAAAATGAAGGCCATATTACAGTTTATCTGTCTTCCTATTCAGACAATACCATATCCAACTATCTTTCAGGAATAAAAGATTTTACCTTTCATGTGTTTTCTAAAGAAGTGAAAACAAAAACGCAAGTTGGGAATATTCTTTATATACCTATCGATAAAGACGCCTTTAATGAAAGCCTTATCAATTGCTATGGAATAATTACTGGTGCCGGCTTTGAAACGCCAGCTGAGGCCTTGTATTTGCAAAAGAAAATATTGGTATTGCCTATCAAAGGTCAGTATGAACAATTATGCAATGCCGCTGCATTGGAAAAATTAGGTGTAAAAGCCGTTGCGTCTTTAAACAATAATTTTACTCGTTTGTTTAATGATTGGATTGTAAACAACAATCAACAAAAAATAAATTTTACAAAAAACACCAAAAGCATAGTTGATAGTATGATGCACTTTGCAAATAATCTTATAGAAAATCCTTTACTTGATTTGGAGCGGTTTGCTTGGCAATGAAATGCACACAATGCAATTTTATAACAATTAATATCTTCTTTCAAAAGCTCATTAATTTTAAATGAAACGTTATTTAAAGAATTTTATTATGGACAATTTTTCGTTTTATAATGTTACACGTCCTTTCCAAAATAATTAATAGTTAGGTAATGATTACATAATATACTAAATCAACAAGCCATTTAACTTTGTGTTCCAATTTCGTTGTTAAAACCAAACAAAATCATACTTACTGGGTGAGCCTATTTTTACCTGTTTATAATTTAATTATTATAAATAAAAAAGCATTTTATGAATAAAATATTATTTTCCTTTTTATTGATATTATTGAATCTATCAGCCTTTTCGCAAGTAACCGCCGATCCAGCACTTAGTCCAATAAAAATAACTTCCGCATTAAATGTAATTACTAATGAATTGCAACTTCCTCAAAATGGTATTGTAAAATTAAAAATTCCAATTTATAATTTAAACCTTGGCAACCCACTTCCATCAGGTACTTGCAAAATAAAGATTGGTTTAGGTTCGAAAATGCTTTTAAGCCCAACATTTAATTTAAGCACTGTAAATACCAGTAATTACTTTCAATGGACAGCACTATCATCTGGCGGCCAGGTTCAAATAACAGGGGAACTGATTGCCGAATTACCAGCAAATTTTTCGGACACCGCTTCTTTTGATGTATTTGGAAATATATTAGGTGGCTCTACCATTACCACTAATTTTCTTGTTACAAATCACAATAGCCCCATAACACTTTCCGATGAAAATGGGAACAACAACACTTCTTCATTATTCTATTTCGTAGTACCGGCTGTAGTTCCTGTAACTTTTACAGATATAAGAGCCACTAAAAAAGAATGTTCCATTAAAGTGGATTTTAACATAGAAAATGAAATCAATGTAGCTAGGTATGAAGTTGAAATAAGTGCAGATTTAAATAATTTTGAAAAAATAGGTTCGTTACAAGCTACGAATGCCAACAGTTATACCTATGTTTTTAATGTGCCTGTAAAATACCAAGTGCCTATTTGCTTAGCTCGTATAAAAGCGATTGACTATGACGGTAAATTTCAATACAGCGAAATTAGAAAGCTATCCGGTATCTGTGATGTAAAATCTAATGCAACATTATTTCCTAATCCTGTTCCTAAAAATATAAGCACTGTTTCTATAGAAAAAAACAATGGCTTTTTTAATGGCAAGTATATTATTTCATTATTTGATTTTACTGGTAAGCAGATACGTCAAAAAGAAATAACATTGATCAATACGGCTAGAATTAATTATGATATAGAGGGAATGGCAGCTGGGCAATATTTGATTAGGTTGTTTAATAAAGAAACCGAAGATTTTGAAGTTTTAAAAGTTTTAAAATTATAACAAGTAGAAAAATAAGAATAAAGATAAATGATGATTTGCTTTTGAAAAAACTAAGTGTCAATAGAAATAAAAAAATCAAATCTTAAACAACTTAAAAACCAAACTTAACAGACAGAAGGTATTGAATAAATGCCTTCTGATAAGCGTAACAATAATATGCAAGGAATTCTGCGATCGCATTATAAATTGATAGAAGATTATTTAAACAAGCTGCTTGCCGAAAACGTGCTGGACGTTCCATGCCCATACCAATACGAAAGTATTTTAGCACACAAGGAAAAGTTGAACGAAATTTATGATAACTATCAAGAAACACTTTCACAAATGTCTGCCTTAAAAAAGCAGTTTGAAGAGCACAAACAATCGGTAAGGAGGCTAATTATTTTGCAAAAAAAGAAAAAGAAAGAGGTTTTAAAAACACAATCACAAGCTTCGGTCACCAAAATGAAAACAAAAAAAAGCTTGTTGGTAAGTACAACATAAAAGGCAACCTTACATGCAAGAAAATACAAAACCAAATTTTTTACTGTTCTAAAAAGCTTTTTTTCAATTAGTAGTATTATTGTATCAACAGCATTTTACTTTTTTAAGGCTATACGACTTTTACTATAAACATATTTTTGAATAATGTGATCATTCTAATTCGCATTAATTTACTTTTCCATCGAAAGTTTCAACATTTCAATCTAAGAAGCTTTTGCAGCTTGAAACAAATTAGATTGTTTTATCCAACATAAAATCTAGCCTTTATGTTGCTTCCTGTTTTAGGTATAAACACAAAGGGTTGCAGACAGTAGCCGCATCAGTTATCAAGGGATTTATTATATGCTATTTTCTAACTTATTATGGTCTATTAAATGTAAAATCCTTGTTCATTTGTGTAAACTATTGCAATATAAAGCTGAGTCTGCCTTTGGTTGCAGACAGGCTTGTCGAAGCTGGTTTAATTTTTAGCGGTTAGCGGCTTTTTACCAAAATACCCAGTTTCCACATTCGCCAAACGGTAGTGAATACTTTTAATACATCAATACTAGTTTAACAAGTATTGGGAATATAAATTCTATGAATATATAACTCTGTGTCTAAAAAAAAGCCACCATTAATTATAATAACGGTGGCTTATTGTTGTAAGCTTAGGTAACAGATAAAGTGCTTATTTTAATGCTTGATGGAAATCTTAATGGTTTTTTCAAATCCATTTTTATCAGTTATTTTTAAAACATATATTCCATCTACCATGTTCGAAACATTCAAAAAATTAGTTCCATTATTCATTTTACTTTTTAATACTACTTGGCCTGTTGTTGATATTAAACTTGCTTCTGCATATCCAACAGTACCCGAAAGGCTCACATTTAATTTGCCATCGTGAACAGGATTAGGATATACTATTAGGTTACCTGTTTTACAATTAACCAATACAGGTAAAATATTCGAATAGTTAAACCTGCCATCTTTATCAATCATTTTTAACCGATAGAAAACCTTTTCAGATGTTACATTAATAGCTTTATCAATAAAACTGTAATTTATTTTTGAAGAGCTGTTTCCATTAGCGGCTACCGTACCTATAAATTTCCAATCATTGCTATTGCCAGCATTACTTCTTTCTATTTCAAAACGATCTGTGTTTATTTCAGATTCTGTTGTCCAAGTTAACAACGGTTGGCAATCTTTTAAGGTAGCGCTAAAGTCTGTGAGCGTTAAAGGAACAACGGCTGCTACAACTTCTATAGTAGAAGTAGCAAAATCATCAGCAGTGTTATTGCCACTTACCGTAGTTCCAGCCGCACAAGTAGTACCGTTACCAAAATTTATTTGGCCAGTAAAAGTCTGAGGAGAAGCTATTGTAACACCTTGTACTTTTAGTATTATTGTACGTGACTCATTTCCTCCAATAACATCAGAACTATTACAAATACGAAGTTGTGTAGCTGTGTTAGTCAAAATTGTCCAACCAACAGGTAAGCCGGTTTGAAGACCAGAGGCCAAAAAAGCAACTGATGATGGTACAGTTACTATAGGTCTTAGTTTAGAAACAGGAATACTACCAACACCTGAATTTGAAATAGTTATCGTAAGGTCATTTGTGGCTCCAACAGGTACAATACCTGAATTTGAAGGTGCAACAGCTACTCCTGGATTTGCCTGACCTATAACTATAGCAGCTTTAAAAAAAATTACTAAAGTTAGAAGCACTAATTTATTTTTTTTCATTTTGAATTGCTATTATGTTTAAGAATTATTTTCTAATAGTTTTTATAAATTTCATTTCCTTTCTTTCGTTTCCATTAACGTAAACCAACATATAAACACCACTTGCTAGTGTACTAATATCTACATTAGTAATAAAAGCATTTGGGGCTATTTGCCGAGAAATTACCAAGGCTCCGTTCATTCCAAATATTTGAATTGAAGTAGCCGTTTCAGAAGCTGGGTGATTTACAGTGATATTATTTTGTGCAGGATTAGGAAATACATTGACATAAACACAACCAGGTGCCAAAATGGTGACTTGTGAAGTTGCTGTACAACCATTGGCGTCTGTTACAGAAAAAGTCCATTTACCAGGCCCTCTTGTAAAACTACCCGTACCGGTATAGGGAAGTTTACCTCCAGATGCTAGCACCTCTACTTCTGTTGTTCCACCACACTGTCTTATTGCTGGTGCGGACGATCTTGCCCTTAAACTATCTGGCTGGGTTACAATTATAGAAGTCGTGGTTGTAATACAGCTTGGGTTAGCTGTTGGTCTTACTTTAACCGAATAAGATCCGGCCAATACATTATTAAAAATATTACTCGACTGATAATTGGGAGAATTGTTTAAGCTGTATTCTAATGGCCCAGAACCACCAGTTGCCAAAACAGTTAGTGTAGTATTTCCACCACTACATGCAATTAAACCACTGGAGATAGAGGCAGCAATTGCTGTTGGTTGTACAATAGTTACATTATTTGTAGTTCCAGTACAACCATTGGCATCTTTTACTGTTACTGTATATGTTCCAGCCAATACAGAAAATGTATTTGCAGATTGAAAAAGTCCTGTATTTAACTGGTATTCATACGGCAAAACTCCGCCTGTAGCAATAGTAGACAGCGTACTAAAACTACCAAAACAAGTTATGGTACTTGCAGTTGCTGATGCTGACGGAGATGCAGGCTGTACATTTACAATAATATTATTTGTAATAGAAGGAACACAGCCGCTTGTATTCTGTACCCTTACATTATGTATTCCAGCAGGCACTAAAGTATATCCGGAAGGTGGGTAACTTGCAAAAACTCCCCCATCTAAACTAAATTGTAATCCTGTAGTTTGTGAAGTAACAGTTATTGTTCCAGTAGAAACAGTACAAGTAGGTTGTGAAACACTAACTAACGGAGCTGGTGGTGAAGCTGGCTGAGGATTAATAATAATATTTGTAAATGGGGAAAGACAACCACTAATATTTTGAACAATGAGTGTGTGATTACCTGAAGTAATACCTGTAAATCCACCAATAGGATATGGTACATAAGGTCCATTATCCAAACTAAAAGTTAAAGCTGCCGTTGCCGAAGTCACCATAACAATGCCTGTAGGAACTGTACAAGTTGGCTGTATAATAGAGACCGTAGGTGCTGTAGGCGCTCCCACTACCGCGTTTATTGTTACACTTGTAGATGGGATAGAACTGCATCCTACACTATTAGTGACTGTGTAACTATATGTTCCTGCTGGTATGCTCGTTAATGTTGTTGTAGCTGTATTACCCGTTATATTCCCAGGGTTAATTGTCCAATTACCTGCAGGCAACCCACTTAAAACAACAGAGCCAGTTGAGACCGAGCAATTAGGTTGGGAAATTGTACCAATTGTTGGTGCAGGCGGTGTAACAGGCTGTGCATTTATTGTAATATTTGTAATAGGAGAAAGACAACCATTACTATTTTTCGCTTGAATAGTGTGCGCCCCACTAGAAAGTGAAATCGGACCTGTGTAATTAACAAAAGTCGAACTTCCATCAATACTAAAACTTAATCCTGTTGTGGCAGAAGTTATGGTTACAATACCAGTAGCTACTGCACAAGTAGGCTGAACAATGCTTACCACTGGTGCTGGTATAGCAGGTGGTTCTGGAATGATTAAAGTAGTAGTGTTTACACAAAATGGATTAGAAACTTGAACTGCACTTACAGTGTATGTACCTGCTGTAACCCCTGTAAATACATTACTTGATTGATAAGCGCCATTATTAATTCTGTACTCTATTGGACCTGAAACACCTGTACCTGATGCTGTAATTGAAGTAGTGCCTGCGTTGCAAAGTATTGTACCCGCAGTAGCAGTTACTATTAAGCCACAAGGAGAAACTACTTCTACAGTAGATGTAGCAAAATCATCTGCTGTATTATTGCCAGAAACGGAAGCTCCCGCTGCACAATTTGTACCGTTACCAAAATTTATTTGACCTGTAAAAGTTTGAGGAGATGCGACAACGATACCTTGAATTTTAAGTATAATTGTGCGTGATTCACCTCCAAGAATAACATCAGAACTATTACAGATACGAAGCTGTGTTGGGCTATTCGTCAAAATTGACCACCCCGTAGGTAAACCAGGTGTTTGAAAAGTATTATCTAAAAAATTTACTGATGGTGGTAAAGTAATGATGGGTCTTAGTTTAGAGACTGCTATGCTAGCCGTACCAGTATTACCAACGGTTACTATAACATCAATTGTAGCTCCAACAAATACTATACCTGCATTTGATGGTTGCACAGCTATATTAGGATTTGATTGTGCAAATGCTGTAGAAACAATATAATTGCTAGCTAATAGAAGTATAATTAATTTTAAAAGTTTCATTCTTAGTAGTAAATAAAATTTATAGAATTTATTTTAGATTGGTTTCATTTTACTACCATTACAGTAGAGGTGGAAATATTATCTCCTACATTATCTCCCGCTGTTGAAATACCTGGTGTAGAACCGGGTTCAATACCATTTGAAAATAAAAGATTACCCGAAATGGTAGAAGGCCCTCCAAGTTCAATACCTTTTATAGAAATAAGCATTCTACGACTATCATTTTGCTCAATAATATCCGTGCCATTTGAAAGAATAACTACTCCATTATTATTTGATATAATTGTCCATCCCTTGGGTAACACATGTCCCGTTTTTTGAACACTTACTAGCGTAGTGGGAAAACTTATTTGTGGTCGTAGCTTATAACTAGAAACGACTTTGGTTGCACTTGTATTATTTATAAAAATCTCAAAAAAAATGAGGTCTCCTTTTTTTACTACCCCTGAACTTTGGGTAACCACATTTATCGCTACATTTTGAGAAATGGCTTTAGTATTTGTAAAAAAAACCAGCATTACAAGGATAAAGTGATTAAATAGCTTCATTTGAAAATGATATTATATTGAGTAAGATTTCTATTAAAAAAAAGTAAACAGAAAAAATATTTACACTCTTACTTGTTCATTTTTTAATATTCTATTGTGCAAAAGTATTGCTATACTCAAAAGAAATAGTGTTTATGGCATTATGTAATCATTATCTAAATGTTACTAAATTTCGTTTGTATTTTTATAAAAAAAATCACTTACTATACCATTTGCAATTTGCATTTTACAGATTCAAAATACAACTACACTTTAAAAGCATTTTATAAGAACCAACAAAATTTAGGCTCAATATTTATAAGGTTTGCAAAGAACGAAACAAGAAAACTTAATTATACTTTTTTTGCAAAAAAAACATGCATGAAGAATCATGCATGTTTAAAACCATTTCCCCAAATATTTTAACTGTTTTTTACTATTTTAATTACTATAGTTTTTCGAAACGTAAAGTAGCAGATTGTGTTCCATCTGAACTTACAATTTTAAGATTGTACTTTCCAGAAGCAAAGTCGCCTACTCTGTATTTGAAATTAAGAACGTTGTTAAGTTCTATTTGCTTTACTTCTATAACCCTACCTGCCATATCTAATAAGGTAATGGTATATTTTCTATCAAATGAACCTTCAATTGCTCTAATAGTCACATAATCATTTGCTCTCGCAGGATTAGGGAACATATCCACTACCCACTTTCCGCCGCAGATACCAGCAACTGTTTTAGCATTACTGTAGAGAACCCTTCCAGCACTTGATAAAGATTTTACTCTTACATAAAGAACAGGCGATTGCATATCTTTTGGGATAGAAACAGTAGCTATATAAGCTGCAAGATTGGTTGCATTGGTTTGATAAACCTTTACATAATCTACGCCATTTTTGCTTAATTCTACCTCATAGCTGCTCAAATCTAATTCTCTGTCTGTACTGAATGTTACTTTGAAAGAACAATCCGATTTTACCAACTCATCAATTGTTGTAACAGGCACAGGTGCTGTTAGGTTGGTAATTTCATACTTCAAAAACGAAGCATTGTTACTACCATCGTTATCAGATAAAACAGTAACGGTGTTGTGATTTGTAATTAAAAAGTTAGCTGTTATGGTAGAGTGACCTACTTGGTTTCCCACTACTTTAAAAGCTACTTCTACTTGCTGAAAACTTGCAGGCAATGAAGTATTTAATTCTCCTGTAATTTGAGATTGCCCGCCAGCATTGGTAGCAGACCAAGTAAAATAGTTACTAGAATTTACAGTAGATAAATCCAACATTGGATCTAACTGCAATTTTGAACCCAAGCCTATTTTTACTTTGCAACTACCTTTTGGCAAAACCTCATTTTGATTTACACTTTCTACAGGTATAACCAATTTTACCAATTGACCGGGCTGAATAAAGTTCTCGTTTAGTTGGTTGCCCGCCAAGTCAGTAATTTTTATCGAACCCAATTTTGGATCGAGCGTTACTGCTCTTTGTTGAGCAACACTGCTTAGCGAAGCTGCTAACAAGCCGCTAAATAGTAAGCTCTTTAAATTTAATTTCATAAAAAATATTTTTAAAATATGTTAAATAACGGAGGAGAAAATTTCTCCTCCGTTGATGTCATCTATTCAGCAGTCATGATAATTGAATTCAAGTTATTGCTCAAAATCAATTCCCCGTTTGCTCTTCTCAACCTTGCACTTAAAGTAAATGTAGATACGTCTGTTGTGTTACGAGTTAAAGTAACAGCAACATTTACTCTTTGGTTACAAAGTAAAGTACCAGGGCCAGGACCAACTGGGTTAGTCAAAATGATAGAAACAAAAGAAGGATCTGTATTATCAATCTTCCATCTTGCGTTATCCAAAGTATAAGTTGTAGATCCTACTACCGTGCTAAATATAGCCGTGTTTAAGTTGATAGTGAAACCAGCAACTCTTGTAATTCTAATTGTATCACCTACAGCTGGATTACCAGCTATTTCCGCTACATTATATACAATGGTTTGCGTTACACCAGAAGTAGCAAAGAAGCTTGATGTAATATCTGAACCCAAAGAAATATTAGGAGCTGTACCGGTTGGCTGTGTTACAGTTGCTGTAGTAGTAGCTGTACAACCGTTTGCATCTGTAGATCTGATGGTGTAAGTACCTGCTGCAAGACCTGTAAATATACCAGAAGTAGCACCTGTAGTATTAATTGTAGTACCTGTAAGTATAACATAAGTATAAGGAGTAGTACCACCTGTAGATGTAGCGGTAATAACACCATCTGTACCTGCGTTACAAACGTTGTTTACAGTAGTAGACGAAGCTGCTACCAATACGGCTGGTTGTACAATAGTTACTGTTGCAAAATTAGAACAAGTGTTGCTTAAAGGAGCATCGCCTACAGCAGTAGCTGTTACTGTATAAACACCTGGTGCAAGACCTGTGTTAGATACAACAACATTTGATGAATTTCTAATTACAACTGTAGTACCTGGACTAGCTATTACATTGATAATACCATTTGCTGCACCATTACAAGTTACGTTTACTTGTGTAGTAGTTACAGTAACAGGCAATGTGTATTGAATTGTAGCTGCGTTATTGTTTAGGTCTTCATCTATCAACAATGCTGCTAAGTTAACAACACTGATTCTAGTAGACACATTTGCAGTACAAGACAATCTACCTTTTACATTAAATACCAAGGTAGAAGCGAAATCTGCAGGAATGGCTGCAATTTGAGTACCAGTAATGATTACGCTATCCGCTACAGTAGCAGAAGTGAATGTGAAGTAAGTGCTCAATGGAGCTGTAGCTAAGTTGAAGCCTGTAGCCAAGCTAAGTTTTGAACCAAGGTTTACTCTAAGACTAATTGTTCCGTTTGGTACATCATCCGTTTGACTCAAGTTATAGAAAGGAATTCTTAACTTATAATCTTGTGTAAACAATAACGTGTTTGCACTTTGAGATGCATTTGCAATAGTTGTAAAATTCATTTGTCCAACTGCTGGGTCTGCTGTTACAGGAGTAGAGAAAGGAGCAATAGTAACAGTTGTTGTAGAAGTACATAAGTTCGCATCTGTAACGGTAAATGTAAATGTACCATCAGCACGTACAAAAGCACCAGTTCCCGTGTATGGTGCTGTACCACCTGTAGCTGTTACGTTTACTGTAGTAGTACCACCAAATACGGTAATTGGAGCAAAAGTAGCTGCTGCAACTAGAAGAGTTGGTTGACCAATAGTAACAGTTGTTGTAGAAGTACATAAGTTAGCATCTGTAACGGTAAATGTGTAAGTGCCTGCTGTACGAGTAAATGTGCCAGTACCAGTGTAAGGAGCTGTACCACCTGTAGCAGATACTGTTACAGTAGAGCTACCTCCATTACATAAAATAGCTGTAGCTGAAGAGGCAGCTACTAAAGCAGAAGGTTGAGAAACCACAACCGAAGAAGATGTAGCAGTACAAAGTATATTAGCTACTTCTCTAGCAGTTACAGTATAAGATCCTGCTAATACTGCTGTAAAGATGTTACTAGATTGGAAAGTACCACCGTTAAGGCTGTATTGAACTGCTCCAGTTGCACCAGTTGCAGTTGCTGTAATTGTAGTTGTACCACCATTACAAGCTATTGTACCTGCCGTAGCAGTTACTGCAATATTACAAGCTGCAACGGCAACTGTAGTAGAAGCCGTAGCTGTACATCCGTTTGCATCGGTTACAGTAACCGTATAAGAACCCACACCTAAACCTGTAGCAGTTGCAGTAGTTTGAACTGGTGTAGTATTCCAAGAATAAGTGTATGGTGAAGTACCTCCAGCAGCAACTGCAGTAGCTGTACCGTTTGTGCTACCTACAGCACTAACAGGTGTAGATGAAGCAGAAGCAGTTAAAAGAGTTGGCTGAGAAATAACAACTGGAGTTGCTGTGGCTGTACAAGTAGGTGTAGCTACTTCTCTTGCTACTACTGTGTAAGTACCTGCTGGCACTGTAAATGTAGTACTAGATTGGAAAGCACCACCAATGCTATATTCAACCGCTCCAACACCACCTGTACTTGCAGCTGTAAGTGTAGTAGTACCACCATTACAAGCTATTGTACCTGCAGTTGCAGATGCCGTGATAGAACAAGCAGCTCCTGCAATAACTTCTATTGTAGAAGTAGCAAAATCATCTGCGGTAGCATTACCTGCTACTGCAGTTCCAGACGCACAAGTTGTACCATTACCAAAATTTATTTGGCCTGTAAAAGTTTGTGCAGATGCAATTGTAACACCTTGTACTTTTAGTATAATAGTACGTGACTCATTTCCGCCAATAACATCAGTAGTGTTACAAATGCGAAGCTGTGTAGCTGTATTAGTTAGAATTGTCCACCCAGCAGGTAAGCCAGTTTGTAGGCCAGATGCTAAAAAAGCTACTGAAGCTGGTACGGTAACTATAGGTCTTAGTTTAGCTACTGCAATACTGCCTGTACCTGTATTAGCAATAGTAATTATAAGGTCATTTGTGCCACCTACAGGTACTATACCCGCATTTGAAGGCTGAACCGCTATTGAAGGATTTGCTTGGCCTGATGCATTAGATGCCACAAAAAAAGCACCTATGCAAAAAAGCAACAATAATTTTATGAATTTCATTTTTTATATTTTAAATAATAATCAAATAAATTTTTAGTAATTAATTAATTGTTCCTATTCCAGAAAGTGCACCATCATTGGTTGAGTTGGTATCTGCACCGCCTACAACAGTTACATT
>JANMGS010000560.1:0-2826 GCA_031374745.1 Ferruginibacter sp.
GTATCCCGACCGTGTTTTATTTTTAAAATCAAAACAAGCTATTGTAAAAACGGCACCTGTAAATACGATAAAACAATTTTTTAATCAAAGAATTCGTTGGGCAAGCAAGGCGGATAAATACGACGATAAAAGAATATTGCCTGTATTAATTTTAGTATATTTTTTTAATATTTTAATGTTGCTTTTGCCCCTAATTGCCCTATTCAATAACTGCAGCATCCCAATAGTCAATACTCAGTTCACCATACTTTCGTTGTGGTTATGGATGTTTCTTTTAAAAATAGTGGTAGAATTATTTTTTCTTTTTCCTGTTGCTTCGTTTTTTGGAAAGAAAAGTATGTTATGGTTTTTTCCAATTTTACAACCGTTTCATATTTGTTATACCATTATTGCAGGTTGGTTGGGTAAGTTTGGAAAATATACTTGGAAAGAAAGGAAGGTTAATTGATAATTTCGTAATGAATAATTAATAATGTTTTTAAATCGCAATCAATAAACAATATCAACCTTAAATTATTTTAAAGCCGACTCGAGTCTCCCTTCTACACGAAGTCGAGAAAGGGCGGGGATGAGGTCATGATTTTCCAATTACACGATATTGATATTTCTTTTCCGGATCCTGCATTTGCAGAACCGGATGGCTTGCTTGCTATTGGCGGAGATTTAAGTGCAGAGCGGCTTATGATGGCTTATCAAAATGGGATTTTTCCATGGTATAGCTATGATGAACCTATTTGTTGGTATGCACCGCAGGAACGTTGCGTAATTTTTCCAAAAAAAATATTCATTAGTAAGAGCATGCAACAAATAATAAATAGAAAAATATTTACCATTACAACCAATACTGTTTTTGAACAAGTAATACAAAACTGTGCACAAGTAAACCGGAAAGACCAAGATGGCACTTGGATAACCAGCGAAATGGAAAATGCCTATATAAACCTACATAAGCTTGGCGTAGCAAAAAGTGTAGAAGTATGGCAAAACAAAGAATTGGTTGGCGGCTTATATGGAGTAGAAATAAACGGGCTATTTTGTGGAGAGAGCATGTTCAGCAAAGTAAGTAATGCATCCAAAGCTGCGCTGATTTGGCTTTGCAAAGAAAATAATTATACATTGATAGATTGCCAAGTGAGAACGGAGCATTTGA
The DNA here is from genome assembly GCA_031374745.1 of Ferruginibacter sp. Classification (GTDB taxonomy): domain Bacteria; phylum Bacteroidota; class Bacteroidia; order Chitinophagales; family Chitinophagaceae; genus Ferruginibacter. The sequence goes on from JANMGS010000560.1 coordinate 1,151, forward strand.
TTAGCATGGGTGCGCAAATGATAAGCAGGGGAGAATACGAGGCAGCCCTGAATCCCTCCATTGGAAGGACATAAATGAAGAATAAAGAGGAATTATTAATAATCAATTATAAATTGTGGCATGCTAGAAAACAATAATCCAGAAGTAGTTTTAATAGGTGCTGGCATCATGAGTGCTACACTCGGCATATTATTAAAAGAATTAGAGCCAAATATTTCTATCACCATATTGGAAAGACTAAACGATGTTGCGCTCGAAAGCTCGGATGCATGGAACAATGCAGGCACAGGTCATTCGGCCTTTTGCGAATTAAATTATACCCCCGAAAATGAAGATGGAAGCATCAATATTTCTAAAGCATTAAAAATAGCTGCTCAGTTTGAAACCAGCAAACAATTTTGGAGTTACTTGGTAGCTCAAAAATATTTTAGCGATCCGCAAGATTTTATCAATCAGATTCCACACATGAGTTTTGTATGGGGCGATGACGATGTAGCTTTTCTAAAAAAAAGATTTGATGCACTTACACAAAATGCTTTGTTTGAGGGTATGGTATTTACTGATGAAGCTACACAAATTAAAGAATGGACTCCTTTAGTGATGGAAGGAAGAGATATGAACGAAAAATATGCCGCAACAAAAATTGACATTGGAACAGATGTTGATTTTGGCGCATTAACAAGGGTATTATTCAAACATTTGAAAGCCCAAAAAAATGTGCACCTTTATTTAAATCATGAGGTGCGAGACATTGATAAAATAGATGAAGCTACATGGGAAATAACTGTAAAAGATTTACTCAATGATGAAAAGAAAAAACTACAAACAACATTTGTTTTTATTGGAGCAGGCGGTGGTTCTTTGCCTTTGTTAGAAAAGTCGAATATAGAAGAAGCTGAAGGGTATGGTGGATTTCCGATAAGTGGGCAATGGTTAAAATGTACCAATAAAGAAGTGATAAAACGCCACGCCGCAAAAGTTTATGGCAAAGCAAGTGTTGGTTCCCCACCCATGAGTGTACCACATTTAGATACCCGTATGATTGGTGGAGAAAAAGCTTTATTGTTTGGCCCATTTGCAGGTTTTTCAACCAAGTTTTTAAAGAATGGCTCTTTTATGGACTTACCATTGAGCATAGAATTTGCAAATATTTATCCAATGCTTGCTGCAGGTTGGCACAATTTAGATCTTACAAAATATTTGATAAGGCAAGTTGCACAATCTGATGCAGACAAAATAGAAGCATTAAAAGAATATTTGCCAAATGCAAACGCAGCAGATTGGGAGCTTGCCATAGCAGGGCAACGAGTACAAGTAATAAAAAAAGATGAAGAAAAAGCTGGCGTTTTGGAATTTGGAACAGAAATAGTTGCTGCGGGTAACGGCTCAATTGTTACGTTACTCGGTGCGTCGCCAGGTGCTTCTACTTCGGTTTCCATCATGATTGATGTTTTGAAAAAATGTTTTCCTGTACAAATGGAAAGTGATGCATGGCAAACAAAACTGAAAGATATGATAGCTTCTTATGGAAAAAAATTATCGGAAGATGCATTGCTTTGTAAAGCTGTGAGGGATAGGACTACTAGGTTGTTGGAATTGTAAAATTGGTTTCAGGCATACTTGCCTTTGATAGAAAAAAGAAAACAGAGGTTGCGAAAATGATTTTTTTGTGTTAC
>JANMGS010000561.1:0-14403 GCA_031374745.1 Ferruginibacter sp.
GCAATTACCACATTGGCGGTAGTTTGGGGTTATGGCAAGTATTTAAAATCTTCCAACAGCTATGGTGGGCAAATAGCCGGAACTATTCCTGCCAATTATGCAAAGCAAACTGGTTTATTTGATGGGTCTTCTACTCCTCCAGGCGCAGTAGATTTTACTGCACCGGCACAAGCAGCCACCCCAGCAGTAGTGCATATAAAAACAAAAACAAATGCCAAGCAAATAAGCAACAATCTACCAAAAGTTCAACGCCAGCAGAGCCCTTTTGGGGATTTATTTGGCGATGATGATATGTTTGAACAATTTTTTGGAAGAAGAAATAATATAATTCCTGAGCAACGTGCATCTGGCTCTGGTGTAATAATAAGCGATGATGGATTTATTGTGACCAACAACCATGTGGTGGCCAATGCCGATGAGATATTGGTTACACTGAGCAATAAAAAAACCTACAAAGCAAAAGTAATAGGTACAGATCCTGCTTATGATTTGGCAGTTATAAAAGTAGAAGCTGCCGGCTTGCCTTATTTGATTTATGGTAACTCAGATGATGTAAAAATAGGCCAGTGGGTGTTGGCCATTGGTTATCCGTTAAATTTAGAAACCACTGTAACGGCAGGTATTGTAAGTGCCAAAGCACGTAGCCTTGGTTTGAATAGAGACAAGGCAGGAAGTACGCAAGGTGGCGTAGAATCATTTATACAAACAGACGCTGCTGTAAACATGGGCAATAGCGGTGGAGCACTTATAAATACGGATGGAAAAGTAATTGGAATCAATTCTGCTATTGCATCTCCTACTGGTTATTATTCTGGTTATTCATATGCAATACCTGTGAATATTGTAAAGAAAGTAGTAGATGATATTATTAAATTTGGTACGGTACAACGTGCATACATAGGTATACAATATGTGCCGGCAAGTGATATGAGCGAAGAGGAAAAAAAGCTAGCAAAAATACCTTTAGATGCTTCGGGCATTTATACAACAGATGTACCCAAAGATGGAGGTGCTTTTGCTGCAGGTATACGTAAAGGCGACATCATTACCAAAGTGAACGAAGTGCCCGTAACAAGTGGTGCAGAAATACAAGACCAAGTAAGCAGGTTTAAGCCGGGAGAAAAAATGAATGTTTCTTTTTTAAGAGATGGAAAAGAAATGACAGTGAATGTAACAATGAAAAACAAGTCTGGCACTTATGAGGTTGTGAAAGCAGAAATAGCAGCCGATAAATTAGGTGCAGATTTTGCTACCCTAGATGCTAAAAAAGCAAAAGAATATGGTGTAAATGGCGGCGTAATTGTAAAGAAGATAAAACCAGAAGGGGCAATAGAATCTCAAAGTAGAATGAAAGATGGCTTTGTGATTTTAAAAATAAATGAAAAAGCAATTTCCTCTGTAGATGAATTAAAAACGGCTATTGGAGCTAATAAAGATGTTACCATTAGTGGATTTTATCCCGGGTATGATGGGTTGTATGAATACCCATTTTCATTGGGTGATAAATAATATTTTCAAGTTAACAAAAATGCCTCTGAGAAATCGGGGGCATTTTTATTTACAGCCTTGAAAGCAAACAATTTTCTTAAAATGTATCTTTGTACCCAATTTTATACATGAAACAATTTACCATACCTTTTACATACCGCAGCCCACTCATTACCGCTATAAAAGAAAAACGCAGAGAGAAAGATAAAATGAAAAAGGATTTTACGCCTACCTTGTTGGACTTGGGCGTTATACAAATTTATCTTGCAAGGCATTTCGGGTTTTGCTATGGCGTGGAAAATGCGATTGAAATAGCTTTTAGAACGATAGACGAAAACCCTGGTAAGCGCATTTTTTTGCTTAGCGAAATGATACACAACCCTACTGTAAATGCAGATTTATTGGCAAGAGGTGTGCAGTTTTTGCAAGATACCAAAGGCAATATGCTGATACCTTTTGAAGAATTAACCAAAGAAGACATCGTCATTATTCCTGCTTTTGGTACTACCCTACTGATGGAAGAAAAAATAAATGCATTAAGTATTTCTACCAAAAAATACAATACTACTTGCCCATTTGTAGAAAAAGTATGGAACCGAGGCGATCAAATAGCACAAAAAAACTACTCGCTGGTTATACATGGCAAACCTACACACGAAGAAACCCGAGCCACTTTTTCGCATGCAGCAAAAGTAGCACCTACGGTTATAGTAAATGATATGGCCGAGGCAGTAGAACTAAGTAAATACATAACCGGCGAAAAACCTGCAGCACATTTTTATACAGAATTTGCTGGCAAATATTCAACTGGTTTTGACACCGAAAAAGACCTTGAACGCATAGGTGTAATAAACCAAACAACCATGCTAGCCAGCGATACACAAGGCATTGCAGATTATTTAAAAGGTATTATGCAAAATAAATATGCATTATCTGATAAAAATATTGGAGAACGCTTTGCCGATACGAGGGATACGTTGTGTTATGCCACCAACGATAACCAGTCTTCTATTTATGGTTTATTGGAGCAAGCAGCAGATTTTGCCATTGTAGTAGGTGGTTATAATAGCAGCAATACATCTCACTTGGTAGAGTTGTGCGAGGAAAAATTGACTACATACTTTATAAATGGAGCAGATAAAATAACGGATGATAATAAAATATTTCATTTCAACCTGCACACACATGAAGAACTTACAACAGAAGATTTTTTATTAAACAAAAATCCGCTGAAAATTTTAATAAGTAGTGGCGCCAGTTGTCCCGATGCCATGGTGGAAGCCGTAATAGAAAAAATAGTGGCAATGAAAAATTGTACTGAAAAATTAATAGCATTGAAAGAAGAAATGCTTTTACCCATTTAATTTACGGGCTGTTTCACTAAATTCAATGCAATCTTCAATTGCTCGTCCATGCCAATATGGGTATTGTCTATCACAACAGCATCATCGGCTTTTCTAAGTGGGCTTACCTCTCTATGTGAATCAATATAATCCCTCATTTCCAGATTATGCATTACATCTTCTAACACTACATTGGGATTTTTTTCATACATTTCTTTGAAACGCCTTTCTACCCTTACTGCAATATCAGCCGTCATAAAAATCTTTAATTCTGCCTGAGGAAAAACGGTAGTACCAATATCCCTTCCATCCATTACAATTCCCTTTTGAGTTCCCATTTTTTGTTGCTGGGCCACGGCAGCGGTTCTTACTGCGGCTATGGCTGCTATGTCGCTCACTTTATCTGCAATGATAAGGTCACGAATGAGGTATTCTACATTTTCATCGTTTAAATATATTTCTGATAAACCTGTATTAGGGTTTGGTTCAAAATGTAAATGAATTTCTTTGAGTGCATTTTGCACTTCGGTATCGTCTGTCCAATCTACATGGTTTCGTAAAAAGTAAAGGGTAATAGCCCGATACATGGCACCACTATCTATATAAGTGTAACCTAGTTCTTTGGCCAATTGCTTTGCAAGGGTGCTTTTTCCGCAAGAGGACCAGCCATCAATTGTAATGATTATTTTGTGCGACATGATTGTGCAAAAATGAAGGATTTTTTGTGGTTTGCAAAAAGAAAGTTTGGGGGCTAGGGATATAATTGGAACACGGGTGACACGGATTGAACGGATTAAAGGGATTAAATTATTGTTTAATTCATTTACTAGCTCATAAATATTTCTATGAATTGATTGGAACAAGGATTACAACGATTGAATGGATTTATGGGATTTAATTATTGTTTAATTCAAATTTACGATTCCATTCTTTATTGCATACATAACCAACCCTACCCTTGTCTTTATATTTAGTTTTGCAAACAATTGTTCTCTATATCCATCAACCGTGCGTGGGCTTACAAAGAGTTTATCGGCAACTTCTTTGTAGGTAAGCTCTGTGCAAATTAGTTTTAAGAATTCTATTTCTCGTTCCCCAAGGTTGTTTACCGTATTTACATCGGTTCCATCATCGTCTATTTTGTTGATGGCATTTATAAGTTTACCACTCACCAAATCGCTGTAATAATATCCTTTTGTGGCCAATGATTCTATTGCCAATTTTAGTTCCCAGGGTTCACTGTCTTTTAAAATATAACCTTTGGCGCCAGCTTTGAGCATACGAATAATAGAGGCTTCGTTGTTGTACATGCTTAGTGCCAATACTTTTACTTGTGGATGATTTTGTTTGAGCCACAGCGATGTTTCGTATCCATCCATTTCGGGCATGTTGATATCCAACAAAACAATATCTGGCAGGTTTCCAGAATCCAGTTTAGTTATAAAATCTTGCCCATTATCGGCTTCAAATAAAATGGTATGCCCAAGTTTGGCAACCAGTTCGGCAAGGCCATTGCGCAGTAGTATATGATCGTCGGTCAATACAATTTTTGCCATTGTAAAATATTAAGCAGTTAATGTTGGTAATTCTATAAAAACCTTTGTTCCGTTGTTTATGCTAGCATCTATTGAAAAATGAGCGCCTATTAAAGTGGCCCTGCTTTTCATATTGTGCAAACCCACACCCGTTTTGGTAGACTCCAATAGTAAGGCATCAAAGCCTTTGCCATCGTCTATTACGGCAATTTTACAAAAGGCTTTGTTGTAATCAATTTGTACAAAAATATGTTTAGCCTTGCTGTGTTTTATGGCGTTGTTTAACGACTCTTGCACTATCCTAAAAATAACCATTTCATTTTGTGCAGCCAACTTATAATATTCGCCAGTAATTTTTAGCGCTGTAGCAAACTGTCCTGTGTTAGAAATTATTTTAAGTTCGTTCTCTATTGCATCTCTCAAGCCAAGGTCAGCAATTTTATCGCCATTGAGGCTGCTACTAAGGTCACGTAAATCATTAATGGCTTTGCTTACCAGTTGCTTTGTATCATTTATTTTTGTTTGGTTGTATGCACTTTCAGAATCTTCAAATGTACCCAAGTTTAACTTTGCCAAGCTTAGTACCTGCCCTACGTTATCGTGTATTTCTTGGCTGATGGTTTTTAAGGTTTGTTCTTGGATTTCGATTTGGGTTTGGAGGAGGGCTTGAGAGAATTGGGTTTGGAGGAGTTGTCTTTCTTGAATTAATTTACTTTTTTTTGTAGTAAACAGAAAAGACAAAAGTACAACAAACCCAACAAATATCACCACGATTATTGTGCCTATTACGATTAACGTAATGAGGCTTTCTTCTCCAATTTCTTTGAACATATTATTGCTATTGATATGCAAGTATAAAGAACATAAATCAGTTTATTGTTTATAGAGGCGAATGTTTTTGCAGCTTTATCCCAATGATTCTGTAAAAAAATATCAAAGAAAAAGAAGTATATAAATTCACCAGCATTGAAAAACAATACGCCAGTACAAATCCAAAAAAGTGGATTTGCCAACAAAGTTGTGTGTTCATCATTGCGAAACAAATCTATAAGGCCCAAACAACTAAAAAAAATCATGAGTACACTTCCTGCCTTCAACGTATTTGTATTAAGATCTGTGAAACCTTGCAAAAAATTCAAGTTAATAACTACCCACATTGCAAAAAAGCAAATGCACCAGAATATTATTCTTCTATAATTTTTAGTTATGCACAAACTTCCAATTATAAATCCATAAAAAAAATATTCTAATGGAATAGAAAGATTATACAACCAAGTATTTACTTCTTTTAGCTCTTTTCTAATATATAATCCTGTAAAATCTACAAAAACCATTAATAGCAAAAAAGGAATAAACCAGCGTAGTGGTTTATTATCGAACTTATATAAAAATACTACGCTGGTTATTAAAGCTGCAAATTCAAAATAATGATAAATGGATAGTGGGAACATAATTAATTACAATCTTGTGGACAAAGAGAACCATGGTTAAGTGCTTGATCAAAACGTTTATTCATAACCCTCTTATATATTTTTTCGACAATCGTCCAATCATCTAATTTTTTTGTTGTAGGTACTAATATTACTGAGCTTTGATTGTTATACATCTGATTATTATGAAAACTAGTATCTTTTGAAAAATAAGCTCCCAATTTGATATTAATTCCATCAACCGTTGGGGCAGCTTTCATAAATTTTGCTAAGGCTTTAATTACACATTCATCAATCCAAACTTTTTTAGACAGAGAATCTTTAATGGCATAACTACTTGTAGGTACTTTGTTTTCTCTAAACGCACTGTCAAACAATTTTATTTGTTCAACAGCATCTCTAAATTTAGAAAAATACTTTTTATAATCATTACATGACTCTAAATTAGGTATGCTATTATCCCATTTATCATCCTTCCTATTTTTATCAGCAACATACTGTTGAGTTGTCACAAAGAATATTTTCATTACATTTTGACTATTTACCTTTTCAGCAGCAAACACAATTCTCAATCCAGTTATATCTTTTGCCGTATCCATATATTCAGCAACTGCTTTTATAGTACAAGCTTCTACCCAAAATGAATCTTTAACAATATTGATCTTTTCACTCGGTTTAATGAAAATATCTTTAAAATGTTTCATCATGGAATCAGCTAACGTTCTCCTAATTGCAACATTGGCAATTCCTGCTGCATTACAGACGTCATCAAAAGCTAAAAACTTAGGGTCTAAGTCTTCTACTCCTACTGTTTGCATATCAACAACATCGTTGGATTTTTCCTTTTTCGAATCCTTGTTATTACATGAGCTAATAAAAATAATGAATAGAAATGAAAATAAAATTTGAATACTTGTCTTCATAATAAATAGTTTGGGTTTTGAAAATTTCATTAGACCGCTAAAGTCCTCTTTTTCTTTTACATATACAATTTTTATCTCACCTTTATTTTCCGCTTTTTCCACCCTTTAATTAAGGGTAAAAACACCCTTCCATAAGTTTTAATAGTTAAGCAGTTTTGTTTTTGCAATCAAACCAAACTACTTCACATGAAATCTCTATTACTTTACACCCTAAGCCTAGCCTTACTAAATTTTACCAAAGCCCAAGCACCCACCACCGGTTTGGTAGCCTATTATCCATTGGATGGCAATTATACCAATACCATTTCCGGCACTTATAATGGCTCCAATTTTGGTTCTGTTGCTACTACCAATAAATTCGGCTTTGCCAATAAAGCCATGTCGTTTGCAAATCCGTCTACTACTGTTCCTCAATATGGCACACTACCAATAAATACATCCATAAATTTTTCGGGTACACAAAATTTTACTATCTCGTTTTACACCCTCATCAATTCAACTATACCCCATGCCGAGGGGCTTTTTGACAATTGCTTAAATTATGGAGGGCCAGGGTGCTTTTTTTGGAACGCAAATGGATTTCCACAAGTAAATTTTAATTATAAAAATAGAAGTGTACAAACTCCTAATGGAGCAATACCCCTTGACACATGGATACAAATTTGTTTGGTAAGAGATAATGGCGCTACTAAAATATATGTAAATGGTACATTAGTTGCCACGGGTACTGAGGGTACAACTGCACCAGTTTACAACTTTTCGCCTCGTATAGGCTCCATGTTTTTTAATAGCTTTTCCCCCCCTCAATACAATGGGCATAATGGTAAGATAGATGATTTGAGAATATACAACAGGGTGCTAAGCTTGGCAGAAATGGCTACACTACTTCCTATAAAATTAAACAGCTTTTCTGCAAAATTATTTGAAGATAAAACACAACTAAACTGGCAAACTGCTCAAGAAATAAATACAAGTCATTTTGAAATTGAAAGAAGTAATGATGGAGTAAATTTTATGAAAGTGGGTAGCGAAAATGCTTCGGGCAATTCTACCAATAATAGGGATTATGTGTACAATGATAAATTACCCGCTACAGTTCAATCACTATCAAAAATTTATTACCGATTAAAATCAGTGGATTTAGATGGCAGATTTACTTACAGCGATATTGTGACCATTCTGCTAAATAAAAAGATGGAACAATTAATAGTTTATCCAAACCCTGCAAAAGAAAAAATAAATATACAAACAACTGCAAAAGATAATGGAAAAGGATTGGTTCAAATAATAGATATGAATGGAAAAATACTATTCAAAAAAGATATTAATTTAATCAAAGGAATCAATGCCCATAATTTTGATATCAATTTATTACATGCTGGTAATTACTTTTTGAAATTGCAAATAGGCACTGAAATATTTCAAAAAGGATTTGTGAAACTGGAGTAATTGTATTCAATAACTAACAACAAGTAAATTAAACTAAAAAAATAAAATCATGAAAAAGTTGTTCTTACTTACCCTCTATTGTTCGTTCTCTATAATTTGCTTTTCTCAAAAAAATAAGAAAATTTATAGAGATGTAACAGATACCCTGTTTATTAATATTGAAGACAATGTATACACAAAGCAAATGAAAGGGGATGGCTTCACTCGTTCTTTATCGACAAAAAATAAGATGAAAATTGAGATAAAGAACATAAACCCATTTTTATACGACATAAAAATGAAAGAATATCAAAACGACTACCTAAATGAGATGAAAAATGAAAACATTCAATCTTACAATTATTCAACTGGAAATTTAGCAATTTCTTTTCCTGAACCTTCAAACAAATCTTTAGACATCATACAAATAAATGAATCAGAAAATAGTGAAATGGGGAAATTAGTGGATAGCATTAACGCCAAGCAAAAAGCTATAAATGATATTTATCTAAATTCAATTAATCCAAACAAAATGCTCTTATCGAATAAAGATTTAGACATAGATAGTATTCAAAATTTAATAAATGAAAATGATTATACTGTAGCAAGGCTTTTGAGGGATAGGGATAATTTTAAAAAAAGACTTTCTGATTATTCTACATCAACAAAAATAAAAGCTGGAAAACAAGAAGCATTTAATAGAAGCTTAAAAGAATATGATGAAAACATTCAAAACTTACAACAACTTTTTCACTTCTATCAGGCATTAAAAATTCAAGTTTATACTCCTGGTATATCATTAAAAGATTTAGAAAAGGATAAAAAAGCAATTTTACAACGATATTTAAAAAATATAATTCTAGCCAAATCTTCAGATAAATCTGAAATAACAGATACTAAAATTGAATCCTTTGAACTCACTTTTCAATTTCATGAAATCATAAATAAGATTAACAAAATAACAGACGAATTAAAAGAATACTATTCTTCTTTTCTTTTAAAAAAAGGAACTTCAAAAGAGGAACAAGAGCTTGCATTAAATATGAAATCAATAATAGAGTGGTTAGACGTAGAACATAAAAAATTATCAACTGGCACTCTGGATAATATTATTACAAATACAACAATCCTTTACAACTCTATTAACGAAGAAATGTTCACTCAACATTATATGCTTGATGAAATAAAAGATAAAACGGATTATGTTCAATTTGTATTTGAAGCTACTCCTAAGGCCCAAAACCAAATTACTATATCGCCAAAACCGATTTTATATAAAATATCAATGCCAATTAAAGGCGGGGTTCAACTAAATGTGAGCAGTGGTATTTTCTTCAACGTAGGATTAGGTAATGATGAATACTACTATAGACCAACGTCAAAAATAGATACATTCCAAATTGCAAAATCGCCATATAAAGTTGGTGACATGTTTAAGCCATCAGTAGGGGTATTGTTGCAGATTTATAAAAGGTCACCTTATTCTTATCGTTTTGGGGGTTGTTTTGGCTTTTCAACAAATGCTACAGAAATAAATTATTACTTAGGGAGCTCATTAATTTTAGGGAGATCCCAACGTTTTGTAGCAAGCATCGGATTTTCAGGTGGACAAAAAGAAGTTTTAAAAAGTACATTTGGTGAAGGAAATGATGAAAAATATGTTTCATCAGCTTTTAAAGAAAAAAACACTGCAGTGGAAATGTCTAAGAAATTTAAAGTTGGAACATTTATTTCATTTACCTTTAATCTTTGGGGTAAAGCAACAAAAGATTTCTCATTTGAGGGGAGTTCAAAAAAAGACTAAAACAGTAGTAGATAATTTTAATTTAAAATAATATTAGCTGTTTAAATTAGTTAGACCGCTAATATTATTTTTCAACTTTATGCCCTTTTCTTCCTTCCCCTTATACTTCTCCTGCAATATCTCTCCCATTGTTTTTCTGTACACTTTACTTTCTACCCAACTAATTACATCCATATAGGCAAATGCCCTGGTTTCGAATCGGTTTTTTTCAAGGCCCTTAATTTTCTCTAAAAATTCTTCAAGCTCGTTTCTTATTTCAGTATGGGATAAACGAAATGCTTTGCGTACAAATTTGAACATTTCTTTTTCTATTATGGTAAGATTTTCTTTTTTGGCCATAAATCGATAAACAGATTTGGTAAGGTATTCCATGAGCTCATTGTTGCCAAGTTCGTAATGCGCCATAAGGTGCATGAGGCGTGAGTAGCTTTGTAGGTCGCTTCTTACTTCTGTATTCTCATTTATTATTTTTTGAAGATAGTCTATACATGTATCATAATCGCCATTGCCAAAATACATAGAGGCTATTTTATAATTGAAGACCATTATGCGATGCTCGTCTATAAACAATTCGTATTCTGCCAATTTTTCTAAAAGGTGTGGCACTAATAAAATACCTTCAGAAAAAGTACCCAACATACTGTGCTGGTTTATCTTTGCACTGTATATGTATATGAATGCTTGTATGCGAAAGTTGTCGTGTAACCTTACCCTATCTGTTTCTGCAAATTTTTCAAATTTTTTGAGGGTTTCATCAAACTTGTTGTAGTTGCGCAATACAAAATGTGCATTTAATAACGAGTGCATTCCTTTTATGTAATGCCCTGTTTCTACCCGTATCATTAGCGGCTCTGCATCAAAAATATTTACCCATTTTTGCGAATAACGGTAGTTCATCAAAAAATCTTGCTTTATAAAACTATACCAGCTATAACTTTGGTAGAGGTACAATTTCTCATAAAATCCGGTTTGCTTCCATGCATTTTCTGGCAAGTGTATTTCTAGGTATTCCTTTAATCGCTTTTCATCCTGCTCGTTTCGTGCATGGCCATTTTGTATAAACCAACTGTACAATAACATGGCAAGGTTACTCAGCCTTGCCAGGGTATCTATACGATGATTTACCTCATTTATTTCTGTAGATAATTGCTCGGCCCTGGTTTGCATGGTACGGGTTATATGCAAGGTTTCGATACGTTTTTCCAAGGCAATAACCTGTATTAAGAAATTTACTTTTTGGTTTGCCTTTGCCGTTTCCTTTGCTTTATCCAACAACTTAAGGCTCTGCGAAAACAACCCTTTTTTATATAAGATATGGGCATAATCAAATTGCTCATTCAATTGTAAATCTATACTATCGGTACTTTTCAATAGCCTTAAACTGGCCAATAATTGTTTGTATAAATGAACTTTTACATTTGAGAGTTGCGGCTTCTTAATGGAACTCAATTTTTTTAGTAATATCGTTTCATCGTAGTACTGCAATTTATCTAATGCATCAAATAGTTCTATAATTTTTAAATCCTCATTCCCCGAGCTTCTTTTAATAAAAAGCTTAAAATGTCGTTTTTCTGACTTTTCTAAGGAACGAATTAGTTGGAATAATGTATCGGTAAACCGGTTGGGCATCATGTATAATTTTATATAAAACCCAATACTGCAAAGGATTTTAGGATGCAAAAATACGGTTCAGCATAATAAAAACAGTATTAAGTTTGTTTAATCAATAATGGAACCAACCTTACTTTTGTGAAAGAAGATTGGTTCTAAAAAATCAAGCAATCGTAAAAGGAGCAAACAATCGTTAGAAACTGCAAAAGTGCAGTGATAAAATAAATCTCTTTACTACTAGTAAAAAAAATATAAAGATTTTCGTATAGCAAGCAATCGTTAGAGCCGCCCTGTTTCTACAGTGGGGGCCTTTCGTATTTATGACTGCAAGGTAATATTTTATTGTGTTACGAAAATCAATTTGTTAATAATTATTTAACATAGCCGAGAAGTTTTATTATTTGGGAAGATGTTCATGTTTCAAATGTATGTAAATGAGATCAAAAAAATTATCATCCAATCTAAAAAATCATTTCTTCGTTCATAGTCTTTCCCTGAAAAATTTCTTCAAAAATTGCTTTGTTTGTGGGGTCTTGTAGTGCCTGCATGTGGCGTTGGTGGTGAAGATCTGTAGCTGTAAAAGAAGCCAAGTCTTTTTTTATGATGTATGCTGCAGCTTTGGCAACGGGCTTGCCATAGTAACCTGTAAGCGATAGTAGGTTTACTTGAAGCATAAAACCAATCTCCTTTAAACGATGGTATTGTGTGAAATCGTTGTGAAAATAGGCATACCTTTCTGGGTGGGCTAAAATAGGGAAATACCCTTCTGTAATAATGGAGAACAACATTTGTTCGATATTGTAAGGCTTCTCTACATAGGAGAATTCTGTAAGTATTATATTATCTTTTAGGGTAAGTAACGGCGTTTGATTATTAAGTAACGCTAAAAAATAATCGTCCAGCATATATTCTGCTGCGGCATGCACTTTAAAATTTATTTGTTTTTCGGCAAGCGCATGTTGTACATTATGAAGGGCTGATTTTATTGTTTGAGCATCGTTTCTGTACATATCTCCAATGATATGCGGCGTTGCTATGGAGCTTTTTATACCAAGTGCTATAAGTCCATTTATGAGTGTTAAGGAAGTTTCAATATCAGGAGAACCATCATCAATACCAGGCAAAATATGTGAGTGTATATCGGTAGTTATTGGGAAATAACCCGATGAATAGATTTGTTTTTTCTTCTTAAAGATAGAAAACATTAAAATATACCAATGTTTGTACCAATATTAAATTGGTGCATTTTTATAAGAGGCTTTAATATGGAAACCATAAAAGGCATTGGGATACTGTTTACTTTCATGGCAAGATAATCTCGTCTATTGGCCCTAAATCTTTGATTAATATTCTTATTGCTTGCACCACCGGTTCTCATTTTTACAATAAGCTTAGGCAAATAATGAGATGATATTTTGTGCTTAAATAAATAGCGAGCCATAAACTCATAATCGGCCGCAGTGTAATAATGATTTTCGTATCCTCCAAATTGTTCTATCAATGATCTTTTAATATAAAAAGTAGGGTGACCTGGCATCCAACCCATTTTAAAAAGGTTGCGAGAATATTTTTTACCTTTCCAAACCCTAAAAACCCTTCCAGACATTTCTTTATCTACATATTGAAGGTCTCCAAAAACAGAATCTACTTGTTCTTCTTCAAATGCTTGTACAATTGATTCAATAACGTTTTCGCAAGCCAACATATCGTCACTATTCAATATGCCTATAATATCGCCTGTAGCTAATTTTATTCCTTTATTAATTGCATCATACATTCCCCTATCTGGCTCAGAAATCCATGCAGTGATGTTAGATTCATATTTTTTAATGATATCAACTGTGCTATCTGTTGATTTTCCATCAATTATAATATGCTCAATATTTTTATACGTCTGCTTTTGAACAGAATCTATACAATGGGAAAGATATTTTTCGGAGTTGTAGGTTACAGTAATTAAAGAAATTTTCATAAAGAATGTTGGTTTTCTTCAAATAATTGGATTGCGAAGATAAGTACTTAAAAAAAAAATGTTATAAAATACTTACTCCTTAACTATAACATAATAATTACAGTTTTATTATGTTCGAATCAAATTATTTTTTTTAACCTTGCTTTTTTCTAAAAGTTTAACAGTTAAATAATTCTATTACAAGACACTAAATAACATTAAAAGTTTAATTTTTTGGATATAATCTTATCCCAACGTTGTTAATAACTTTATTAAACCATAGACTTTCATCAATTTTTACGGATTAATGTTGGATCACCCTTTGCATTATTTTTTGCGCAGGGTTGCCTTTGTAAATGCCATATGGTTCGGTTGGAGAGGTAAGAACAGAAGCTACTGATAAAATAGAATGATTGCCGCAAACAACCCCACCACAAACGATTGACTTTGCACCAATCCAAACGCCCTCTTCTAGTATGATGGGCTTTACCATAAGATCGAAGGTTGTTTTTGTGTAATCGTGGTTGCCACAAAGCAAGAGGGCACCTTGCGACAAACAAACATTGTCAGCAATCTTTACTTCAGCCAAATTGTCTATCCACACTTCTTCCCCTATCCAAATATTGTTGCCCAATTGTAACAGCCATGGATATTTAATGTTTACATGTGGTTTTATTAAAACATTTTTACCAACTTTTGCCCCAAATAATTTTAGCAAAAACCTTTTTAAACCATAAAAAGGAAATATCCCTGTCTTAAAAAAAATCAGGTTGGTATAGTGCCAAATAAAACGCTTAACGTTATTGCCTGGTTTGTACCAACTATTATTGTATGTAGCCAAATCAACTTTCAATAGACTTATGGGTTTTAATACTTTTTTCAAAAAAATA
>JANMGS010000606.1:0-8747 GCA_031374745.1 Ferruginibacter sp.
TTTTTAAATATGTTACAGATTGGGTAGACAAATAAGTAACATATTTAAAAAGAGAGGGTAAAACGGTGCATCTGTGGCCATTTTTGACACCGATGCACCGTTTATAGTATAAAAAGACAGCGTCTTCTTTTCTGTCTTAATGAAGTATGCCTTTTGGATATAACAGTGAATCAATATTTGGACAAGCTTCTTTTTGCACCAAATAGCGGATAGTTGTTATTTTCTTAATATTACTGTTCGTCTGCTGTTGGCCCATAAGTGCTTGGAACAGGAATGCCTAGCAAACGCAAATAAACCCCTAACTGTGCCCTGTGATGCACGCTATGGTTTAAAACCCAAGTGCGCATTACAACGGCTTTTGGCAAAGTGAAATAAATTATTTCTCCATTTCGCATGGTCCATGGTTTTGCCATTTCTTCATCGGGTGTATTTTCTAAAATCTCCGTTGCCTTAGCCATACATTTATCAAATAACGCAAGCAAGTCTTCGTTTGTATTGATAACTTTTGGCGAAAAATCTCCTTTAGAAAAATCAAGTTCATCCATCATTACGGTTTCTTTTGGCCAACCATAAATTTCAGCTACATGTTCTGCAAGTCTTCCCAGTGCCATACTTTTTTCGTGTGGTTTCCAATCTTTTTTATCTATGGGAACAAGCGACAATATTTTTCTAGTGGCTATTCCTTCTTGTTGCAATTCTGCAAGCATTTGTTGTGCAATGGTCATGGTTGTAAAATTTAGTTTGGTAAAGAAAATAAATTTACTATTTTTTTGAAACTTTCGTAGCATAAATGTTGAGCTATTTTCTGCCGCTGAAATTTACGCCCGACCTGCATGCCGTTAAGTAAGTTGTAGTGGAAGGCCCCGAGTCTTAGGAACGAAGGCGACGGGCTTGCCTTTGCCGGCAGGAAGGCTTGCAACGTAAAGCCCCGTAATTCTGCGGGGTAAACTGGGGCCAGTATTGAGTAAAGAGTAAATGTTGACGTTCTAAAATGTTTTCACTTTACATGTAAAAATAATAAGGCGATAAGAAAGAGTATATTAAATTGCCATTTCTTTTAGAAATTTCTTACTTTAGGGATTCAACTATAACACGATGAAAAAAATAGCAGTTTTGCTCTTCACTATTACTTTTGTTTTTTCTGATACTCAAGCTCAACTATCTGAATCTTCTATAGACTCGCTTGTAAACCTAACCCTTAAAACATTTGATGTACCTGGTATTGCAGTGGGTATAATTAAGGATGGCAAACTCATTCATGCAAAAGGATATGGTGTACGGTCGCTAAAAAACAATTTGCCTGTAGATGAGAATACGTTATTTGGTATTGCATCCAATGGTAAAGCATTTACAAGTGCAGCATTGGGTATGTTGGTAGATGAAGGGAAACTGAATTGGGACGATAAAGTGACTGATTTTATTCCCGAATTTAAAATGTATGATCCATATGTTACTGATGCTTTTACCATTAGAGATTTGCTTACACATCGCAGCGGACTTGGGCTTGGTAGCGGCGATTTGATGTTTTTTCCCGATGGCGGAAATTTTACTAGGGCAGAAATGATACACAATTTACGATACCTAAAACAAGTATCGAGCTTTCGTACAAAATTTGATTACGACAATAATTTATACATTGTAGCAGGGGAAGTAATAGCAAAAGCAAGTGGCTTAAGTTGGGAAGAATTTATAGAGCAACGCATTATGAAACCAATTGGTTTTACAACCAGCAAAGCATCTTATAGTCGGGTAAAAAATAATCCAAATATCATAGATGCACATGCACCTGCCGATGGGAAAGTTATAATGATACCACATGATTGGAATGATGTAGCCAATGCTGCTGGTGGTATCGTAAGCAACTTAACAGACTTAAGCAAGTGGCTTATTTTGCAAATGAATGATGGAAAATATGATGGCGATAAAAAATTATTTAGCAAAGCAGTGCATGATGAAATGTGGAGCCCACAAACCATTTTACAACAAGCACAAGGTGGCCCATACAATACCCATTTTTCTTCTTATGGGCTGGGTTGGTTTTTGGCAGATGTAAAAGGCTATAAGCAAGTGTCTCATACGGGCGGGCTAGCGGGTACGGTTACACAAATAACGTTGTTGCCAGAATTGAAACTGGGTATCATTGTACTCACAAACCAACAATCTGGTGCTGCTTTTAGTGCTATTACCAATACTATAAAAGATGCTTACTTGGGTTATCCCAATAGAGGATGGGTAAAAACCTATAGCGATAGGGTGGCTCGAGGAAATGCAGAAGCAAAAAAAATATCTGACGATATCGCTAAAGATATAGCCGCACAAGAAAAATCAGGCGCATTAAAAATAGTAGATAGTCTGTTTGTGGGAACTTACAATGATAAATGGTTTGGTGAAATTAGCATTACATCAAAACCTGGTGGGCTTTGGTTTGCATCCAAGAAATCGCCTAGGTTAAACGGATATGTAACGCCCTATAAAAGCAATACGTTTATTGTAAAATGGACTGACAGAAGCTTTGATGCAGATGCGTATGTAATGTTTAGTTTAGATAGGAATGGCAAAGCAGATGGTTTTAAAATGGAAGCAATTTCTCCTCTTACAGATTTTAGTTTCGATTTTCAAGATTTGGATTTGAAGCGGGTGAAGTGATGAGTGAGGAGTAATAAGTGATAAATGAAAAGTGAAAAGTGAAAAGTAATAAGTGAAGGGTAAAAAGTGAGTAGTAATTATTAATTAGTAATTATTAATTGTTAATTGGTTTGTTATTTGCTTTTCATTTCTTGTAATAATGCAATAATCATATCCAGTTTTTCTGTTTCTATTTTGCTTAAATGAATTTGTAATTCTTCTATTTCTTTTTTGGCTTCTAAGTTTGTATGATAATCATTATCGGCTTGAATCCTATCTCTTTGGCTTTGCCTGTTTTGTGCCATCATAATGATAGGTGCAGCATAGGCAGCTTGCGTAGAAAAAATTAAGTTCAATAGGATAAATGGGTAAGGGTCCCAATGGTTTACAAATGCAATTATGTTCAACGACATCCATATTATTACAATGATTGTTTGCCAAATGATAAACTTCCAAGAGCCCATTCCTCCGGCAATTTTATCTGATAAACGTTGCCCAAAATTTAATTGACTTTCGTGTTTTTCATGCCAAGTATTTGCTGCCATATTTCATTTTTATATTGTTAGGAATAAAAAAATCCAGCCTTATTCAAACTGGATTTCTTTTTAGTGTCTAATATCTTATGTCTAAAATCTAATATCTTGTGTCTAACATCTAATTACGCTGTACCCATTCTTTTTAAGTACAATGCATGAGATAAAAGTGCATGCCTCATCTTTTTGTACTCAATATATTTTACATTAAACTCGGCACAAGTGCTTTTTATAATTTTACTAATAGCAGGGTAATGAATATGAGAAATTTTTGGGAACAAATGATGCTCTATTTGAAAGTTTAGACCACCAACCAACCAAGAAATTAATTTATTTTTTGTGGCAAAATTTGCAGTGGTTTCTATTTGATGTATGGCCCACTCATTCTCTATATCATTGGTAGCTAGCGTCGCTACTGGAAAAGCAGTTTCCTCTACCGTATGAGCCAATTGGAAAACTACACTTAGAATTAAACCTGCAAACATCGATAATGTAAAGAAACCAACCAACCATGGTAGAAAACCTACCATGTAAACAGGTATTACAATCATTATAGCGTAGTAAAATACTTTAGCAGCCCAGAAAGCAAAATGATCGAATTTGCTAAATTTCTTAATTGGAACATTGCCCACTTTTTTCCTAAAGTACTTGGTGAAATCAGTTGCGAAAACCCAAATAACCAACAATAAAGTGTACAAAAACCAAACATAAATGTGTTGAAAACGATGAATCTTATATTTCTTTTGTGTTTCACACATACGCAACAAAGGCTTTATTTCAATATCATCATCTATACCGTCTATGTTTGTATAAGTATGGTGTATAATATTGTGTTTGTTCATCCACATCAGCATACTTGCTCCCAGTCCATTTACAGAAAAGGCGGCTATTTTATTCCAAAAAGCACTTTCACTAAAACTACCGTGCCCACCATCGTGCATTACATTAAAACCTATACCAGCAGTAAGCCCTCCCATAACCAAACATTCGGATATGGCCAGCCATGTGGTAGGGGTAAAAAATACAACATGCACATAAAGCGCTACATACAATGTCCAAAATAAAACCGCTTTAAAATAAAGAGAGAAATCACCTGTGGTTTTTTTCTGGGTTTCTACGAAATAATTATTCACACGTTGTTTTAGTTCTTTGTGAAAATTAGTTCCAGAAATGTTTTTAAATTTGGGGGTTACAGTTGCCATGGGGTATATAATTGATTGTTTCTTTTTTTTGAAACAAATTGTTTAAGTATTTTCTTTTATAAGTGCATCCAGATTTTTGATGCCAATTGCTTTTTTAGTTATAAAACCTTCTCCATATTCTACGCCAATCATTTTTCCAAACATTGCCGCTCTTGCAGTCACACTATCCAAAAACGCAGGAGTAGAAATGTACGTTTGAATTCCTTCATTGGTTTCCGGATCGTAAAACTGGGTTTTATATGCTTTTACAGAAGCTAACTTTTGTTCGAATGCAGCTGAGATATCTATTACAAAATCTGGGTTTAGAAATCTGTCTTGAATGTAATGCAACACATATTTTGGTCTCCAAGGTTCCTGCAAAATTCCGTTCTCCAATGTTTCTATTTTTGACAAACCAGCTAAAAAAGCAGCATCGGCAACCAACGATGAACTTCTACCATGATCTGGGTGCCTATCTTCTGGTGCATTGCAAATAATAATCTCTGGTTGATACTTTCTTAAAACTTGAATGATTATTCTTTGATGCGCCTCATTGTTTTCGAAAAAACCATCTGCCATGGCTAAATTTTCTCTAATATCCACACCCAGTATTTTCGCAGCAGCCGCTGCTTCTTCTTTTCTGGTTTCTGCTGTTCCTCTGGTACCCAATTCTCCTTTTGTGAGATCTATAATACCCGTTTTTTTACCGTTCGCTTTTTCCACAATTAATGCGCCTGCGCAACCCAATTCAACATCATCTGGATGTACACCAAATGCAAGCATGTCTAACTTCATCTTAAAATAACAAATTTAAGGTGCAATTTACATTAAAAGACTTGTAAAGCCTTGGTAAAGTATGCACAAAATTAAAGGATTAGTGCATAATCAGTTATTTACATGGCTTTTGAGTGGGGAGCTGTATCGTATCCGTACATTCTTTGTACTTCTTTTACGATTTTTTCGATGGTAGCATCGTCGGTATCGGCATTGTAACTCTGTTTTAAGTTACTGTCAAAAAAGAAAGCTACAGTCTGGTAAAACCTAGCTGTAATGCCCCCTTTCATTTCTTTTATAATTTCATAACAGTTATCGCCTGTTTCCCTATTTATAAGTTTCATGAGTACTTTTCCTTGATAAACAGATAAATTGGTAAGTGGAGTAGTAAACTCTTTTTTAAGCTCTCGCTCCCTCGATTTGATGTAAGTTCTTCTTTTTTCTTTGTCTTTTACACCAATTAAATTTGCATTTATATCATTCATTACAGCCCCAGCTCTGCGTGCATAAGGATAGGTAACATATACTGCATTACGAAGTCGGTTGTATTTTGCTGCTGCTTTTCTTTGTTCTTCCGATATTTTGCAGTAAAAATTAATGTTCTCAAGGGTCTTCAGAGAAATGGTATCTCCTTCATAAACAATGGCCAATGTAGTAATGGTATCATATATACCCACTTGCTGGGCACGAGTAGCCTGCACACACATAAGCAAGAGGAACAAAGGGTATATTTTTTTATATTTTTTCAAAAAGAAGAATCCTTGGTTTTTATTTCAAGTATAAAGTTCAGACTTTAATTTTAGAAAAAGTTTAATAGAATCATAAATTTTAAACAGAAGGGTATTTTTATATGAGATTGCTTTACTTTATTGCAAAAATCTATTGTAAAGGAGCATTAAATGAGCAGTGCCTGGTTTAGCTAATTTGATTATTGCAAGAAATATAGATTTATTCAATTTTAATTTTCTTGTAAAATTTATTCCTTAAATTGAATTGCCAAAAGGTCAAGTTTAAACCATACTAACAACAAAGCCGGCTAATAAAACCAACATATGAACCAACGATTTTACTCGCTAGATGTTTTTAGAGGAGCCACAGTAGCGCTCATGATATTGGTAAACAATCCCGGGAGTTGGGGGCATATTTATCCCCCGCTGGAACATGCAAGCTGGCATGGATGTACCCCTACAGATTTGGTATTTCCCTTTTTCTTATTTGCAGTGGGCAATGCAATGGCTTTTGTAATGCCAAAGTTAGAAGCGGCTGGTGAAAAAACATTTTGGGTGAAAGTAATAAAAAGAACCATACTTATTTTTGTTATTGGTTTATTTTTAAACTGGTTTCCATTTGTAAAGTACAATGAGGTAGGAAATTTAGTAGCAAAACCATTTGAAAACCTGCGATTTTTTGGTGTATTGCAACGTATTGCATTGTGTTATTTTTTTGCCTCTATTATTGTTCATTTTTTTAAAGTACGGGGCGCATTTGTAGTAGGCTGTTTTATTTTATTATCATATTGGTTGCTTTGTATTGTTGCCAATCCTACCGATCCTTACAGTTTAACTGGATGGTTTGGAACTAATATTGATAAAGCTATTTTAGGAGATACACATATGTACCATGGAGAGGGCGTAGCTTTTGATCCAGAAGGTTTGATGAATACTTTTGCCGCTATTGTGCAAGTAATATTTGGATATTTGATAGGTAATTATATTTTACAAAAAGGAAAAACGCAAGAAATGTTGAACGGCTTGTTTGTTACGGGTTGCGTACTCATGCTCACAGGCTTGGCATGGGATATGGTGTTTCCGTTAAATAAAAAAATATGGACAAGTTCTTATACACTATACACAACGGGCCTTGCATTATTGGTTTTATCGGTGCTCATTTATTTGATAGAATTTAAAAACTACAAAGGTGTTTGGAGTCGTTTTTTTGATGTATTTGGAAAAAATGCCTTATTCATTTTTGTACTGAGTGGTGTATTGCCAAGGCTGCTCGGATTGATAAGAATTCCAGGTGCAATAGCTGCAAGTGGCAAACAAAATTTCCTTTCTCCTTTTAGCTGGTTTTATGAACATATTTGTAAACGAATTTTACCAGTAGAACCAAGATTGGGTTCGCTTGTTTATGCCCTATGCTTTATTGGTATGATGTGGTTTTTTGCATGGATATTGGACAAGAAGAAAATATACATAAAAGTGTAACCCATCATTAAAATTTACCCCAAGAAATTTATTTTGAAGAAAAAGAGGATTTTACTTTCATCAGCTATTCTGTTGCTGGCAGCGGTTACCATTTATTTGTTTATTCATAATGATAAAATAGACGATAGCCTTTTTGTTACTTATGCTGTAGATGTAAAAAAACAAGACCTGCAACTTTTTTGGAAAGACAGTAACCATATACGTTTTGGTAGTATTGGGCATTTGAAATCATATGTAGAACAGAATAATAAAAAACTGTTGTTTGCTATGAATGGGGGGATGTATAAAATAGATTATTCGCCACAAGGACTTTATATCGAAAAGCAAATGCTGTTTTCCCCTTTGGATACGATGAGTGGAAAAGGGAATTTTTATTTGAAGCCAAATGCTGTTTTTTATATAACCATTGATAATGTTGCTGGGGTTTGTACATCTACCAGCTTACCAGACATTTCAAAAATTAAATACGCTACACAATCAGGTCCAATGTTGGTTATAGACGGAAAAATTCACGATGCATTTATTAAAGGTTCTATCAATGTAAATATAAGAAATGGCGTAGGTATTTTGCCAAGTGGTAAAGCACTATTTGCGATGTCCAAAAAAGAAATAAGCTTTTATGACTTTGCAGAATTTTTCAAAAGTATGGGTTGCAAGAATGCCCTTTATCTTGATGGATTTGTATCACGAATGTATTTGCCAGAAAAAAAATGGATTCAAACAGATGGAGATTTTGGCGTCATGATTGCCGTAACTGAAAATTGAAAACGTCATTTAATTATCATGATTAATCAACTTTATCTCCTTGCTCTTATCAAAACTTCCATCGTACAAAAGCTTCCATAGCAGCATAATCTGCTAAACCTAATTTATTGTATAACTCAGCGGTAGCCTTGTTTCTTTCTTCTGCCCTTTGCCAAAATTCCCGGCTATCCGATCCTTGATATACCACACCATCCTTTTGACTTTGGTGCTTAAAAATTCCATTGCGTTTTTTCAAAACTTGGTCTGGACTCATGGGTACGGCCATTTCTATCATATCAATATCCCACTCTGCCCAAGCACCTTTGTACAACCATACCCTGCAGTCATTCATATAATCGTTGTCCTTCAATCTTCTTACCGCTTCAAAAACACCATCTAAGCAAACCTTGTGTGTGCCATGCGGATCTGCTAAATCGCCAGCAGCATATATTTGATGCGGTTTTATTTCGTCTATTAGTTTTGCAATGATGACAAAATCTGCTTCACCAATGGGTAATTTTTCTACAACACCTGTTTCATAAAATGGTAAATTTAAAAAGTGCGCATTTTCTTGTGGTACACCTACAAATCGACAAGTATTTTTCGCTTCTCCTTTTCTTATCAATCCTTTTACTTTTCTTAATGCTTCAATATCTTTTTCGCCATTCTTTTTTATTTGCAAA
>JANMGS010000609.1:0-8119 GCA_031374745.1 Ferruginibacter sp.
CACGCTCAATTATTGAGCGATAATTTTTATCATAATCTAAATTTTCAAAATTAGTATCCCAAAAAATTCGTTTTGCTAATATAGGTTTATCCATTTTCATTCACTAAAGTTACATAATCTAATGCATAATAAAAGCCAAACTTGCCTTAGCCGGCAGGCAGGTTGAAAAATTGAATTTGAACGGAGCCCTTCGATAAACTCAGGATAAACCCGCCGTTGAAGCCCAATCAGGGTTCGTCAGCCCACTAACGAAACCTCACCCCCACCTCTCTCCCGAAAATCGGGACAGGCAAGAGAGGAACCAACCTCAAACAATTTCATGAATTTTTAAAACATTAAGAACTAAAGTCCCCCCTGTGGGGATTTAGGGGGCCTTAGGGGGCTTCCTTCTCCGCCATCAAATAAGCTTTTATAAATCCGTCAATTTCCCCATCCATTACTGGCCCTACATTGCCCACTTCATAATCTGTACGATGGTCTTTTATCATTTTGTATGGGTGAAAAACATAGGAACGTATTTGGCTGCCCCACTCTATCTTTTTCTTTTTGCTATTGGTAGCATCCTTTAGCTCATTTCTTTTTTGCAATTCTATTTCGTACAACCTACTTTTTAGCATTTGCATGGCCAGCTCTCTATTACCAAGCTGGCTTCTATCTTGCTGGCATACCACCACAATGCCTGTAGGAATATGTGTGAGCATCACTTTCGTTTCTACCTTGTTTACGTTTTGTCCACCAGCACCACCGCTACGGGATGTTTCCATTTTTACATCGGCAGGGTTTATATCTATTACAATCGTATCATCTACCAATGGATAAACATATACACTCACAAAACTAGTGTGGCGGCGGGCTGCACTATCAAATGGCGAGATACGTACGAGGCGATGAACGCCACTTTCCCCCTTTAAAAAACCATAGGCAAATGGCCCTTCAAATTTATACGTACAGGTTTTTATACCTGCACCGTCGCCCCATTGCCAATCCATTTCGGTAACAGTCCATCCTTGTTTTTCGCCATACATGCGAAACATCCGTGCAAGCATTTCTGCCCAATCTTGGCTCTCTGTACCACCTGCACCGCTGTTTATTTGTAGCATGGCAGGCAACTCGTCTTCTGGTTCGTTAAGGGTGCTTTTAAATTCTGCTTCTTCAATCTTATTTACGGCATCATCAAACGCTTCTCTCACTTCTTCTTCGGTAGTATCGCCTGCTTTCCAAAACTCGAAAAGTACAGCAAAGTCTTCTACAGCCGTTTGCACAGCGTAAAACATGTTTACCCAATACTCATTTATTTTTGTTTCTTTTAAAATGGAGGTAGCCCTTGTGTTATCGTCCCAAAAACCAGGTGATAAAGAAAGTTGTTTGTCGTTGGCTATTTTAGATTCTCTGTTTTCTACGTCAAAGAAATCTCTTCAAAACCGTTATGCGGTCTCTCAGAGCCTTTATTTGTTCTGTTGTCATGCGGCGAAATTACAGAATAAATGGGGAAATGTGCAAATGTGAAAATGTCCAGATGTGCAAATGGGAAAATTGGCAAATGGGCAAATGGCAAATGGGCAAACCAACTAAAGTTTTGCTACATAAAGAGAATCTATCCGCCATAACGTATCTTGCACCCTAATATTTTTTTATGGACAACTTGATTGAGGACAATTCAGAATCGGAAGAACTTTTTGAAAAGCACATTATTATTATAGATAAAGGCCAGGCAGCGCAGCGGATAGACAAATTTTTGATGTTACGAATAGAAAATGCTACCCGAAATAAAATACAACAAGCCATAGAAAATGAAATGGTATTGGTAAATGATAAACCAATTAAAAAAAATTACAATACCAGGGCTGGCGATAAAATAGTTATTTACGATACCAATTCACCAGAATCATCTGAAATAATACCGCAAGATATTCCATTGGATATTGTGTATGAAGACGGTGACTTGATGATTATAAACAAACCTGTAGGTATGGTAGTACACCCAGGCAGTGGAAATCCAGATAATACACTGATAAATGCAGTTGCATGGCATTTGCAAGAAAACTGCCCCGAAATAGATGAGAATGAGCTTACCCGATATGGTTTGGTACACCGTATAGATAAAAACACGAGTGGCCTGATTGTAGTAGCAAAAAAGCAAAAGGTGATGAGCGAACTGGCCAAACAATTTTTTGATCATACGGTGCATCGCAGATACAACGCTGTTGTGTGGGGAAATTTTGACGAGCCCGAAGGAACTATTACGGGCAATGTGGGTAGAAGCCAAAACCAACGAAAGCTTTTTACCGTTTACCCAGAAGGAGATTTTGGGAAACATGCTGTTACACATTACAAAGTATTAGAAAATTTTAATTACGTATCGTTGGTAGAGTGTAGGCTTGAAACTGGGCGTACACATCAAATACGAGTACACATGAAATACAAGGGTCATCCATTGTTTAACGATGATTTTTATGGAGGCGAAAGAATTGTAAAAGGAACCATTTATACCAAGTACAAACAGTTTGTAGAAAATTGTTTTGCCATATGCCCTCGCCAAGCATTGCACGCAAAAGAACTTGGTTTTATACATCCTACTACAAAAGAGCCGGTAATGTTTATTAGCGAATTACCAGAAGATATGACATTGCTTATAGAGAAATGGCGGAAGTATAGTTTGTTTAAGAATGAAGTGGAGTAAATGTGCAAATATGCAAATGGGCAGATGTGCAAATGGGCAAATGTGTTAAGGAAGCTTTGAACAATTTTGAAGAAGTCAATCTTTTAAAAAATGAAATACATAAAATCAATGAAAAAAATAATTTTAGCTTGTTTTGTATTGGTTTGTAGTAAAACGGTTGTTGCGCAGACAACCATTGCACGTGATCCTGCAATAGAACAAATGGTAAAAGAAATTTCCCCCGATTCTTTGCGCAGCTACATACAAACAATGGTAAACTTTGGCACCAGAAATACGCTGAGCACACAAACCGATAAAAAAAGAGGCATTGGTGCAGCAAGGATGTATGTATTGAATAAAATGAATGAATTTGCAGCACTGTCTAATGGTAGACTCTCTGCAACTATTGACACCACTACATTACAGCCAGATAAAAGAAGGGTGGATACAACACTATTACTAGGCAATGTGGTTGCAACATTAAAAGGAACTGACCCAACTGATAATAGGATTTTTATTATCAGCGGACATTTGGATGCAATGCGCACCAATGTTATGGACCGTGTAGGAGATGCACCTGGAGCAAACGATGATGCCAGCGGTGTAGCGGCAGTAATGGAATGTGCCCGAATAATGAGTAAAAGGAATTTTGGAGCTACCATCATTTTTATGGCTGTAAGTGGCGAAGAGCAAGGCTTGCTTGGCTCTACCTATATGGCCACAAAAGCACGCAAAGAAAATGTAAATATAGAAGCTGTGCTTAACAATGATATAATGGGTAGCAACAACAGCAATGAAACAAACAATATAAACAACACCCAAGTAAGGGTTTTTAGCGAAGGCATGCCAGCGTACGAATTGGAAAAAAATGCAAAAAACATTCGGCAACTTGGGTTGGAAAACGATGGCAAAAGCCGCCAACTTGCTCGTTATGTAAAAGAAATTGGCGAGCGTTATGTAGACAATTTAGAAATAAAAATGGTTTACCGCAACGATCGCTTTTTGCGTGGAGGAGATCATACGCCTTTTGTAGAAAATGGTTTTACGGCTGTACGTATAACGGAGATGAACGAAAATTATACAAGACAACATCAAAATGTGCGTTTAGAAAATGGCATTCAATATGGCGATTTGATAGAGTTTATAGATTTTGAATACTTGCGCAAAAACACCGGAATGAATTTGAGCACATTGGCCAATCTTGCCAAAGCTCCAGCTATGCCCCAAGAAGTAAAAATAGATGTAAAGAAACTTGGTAATAGTAGTTTTCTATATTGGAAAAAACCTGTGAGTGGAAATACAAAAGGATACTATTTATTGATGCGGGAAACGACCAGCGCTTTTTGGCAAAAGAAAATATATACTACTGCTACAGAAATAACCGTTCCCTATTCTAAAGACAATTACTTTTTTGCTGTACAAGCTGTAAACGAAAATGGCAATGAAAGTTTGATGGCTGTGCCGGGGGTGGGGAGGTAAATTCAATGTTTGGTGTTTGGTGTTTGGTGTTCAATCCTTGGAGTCTATTCAAAAATTCAAAGCATTAAAAGTTATTAAAATATCAGTGAATCATTTATTTGCAAATCATTTTTTATGGAGGACGTTCCAATGCCAGATGGCAACATGCTATTAGAGATTGTGACCATGAAAATGCCCTTTGGAAAATACAAAGGAACGGTGTTACGAAATTTACCAGTTAGTTATTTGGAATGGTTTGCACGCAAGGGTTTTCCAAAAGGTAAGTTGGGAAATTTGTTGCAAAGTTTGTTGGAAATAAAAATGAATGGATTGGAAGAGTTGTTGAATCAAATTGAAAAATTGAATAAAAAATAATATCCTTAAAATTAATACAAAATGCAAACACAAAATAAAATTAAAGCAGATATAATATTATCATGCTTTATTTTTTTTTCGTTTTTTGCAATTGCTGCAATAATGCTAAATTTTGCTATAAATGAAGGAACACTAGGCAATAGTCTGACGCTTAATTTTATCGCTGATAAAATTATTTATTTTTTTCCATTTGTATTTATTTGTGCGTATTTAAAATTGTCAAACCCTTATATTTTGGTTTTTTCCGCAGTATTTAATATACTTATTTACAGCTTCATTATTATAAGATTATTTGGAAAAAGATTGCAAACCAACAATAATTACGGGCCATATAATCTTACTGTTTATACAACATTCTTTATTCTTATAATTTTATTAATATATGTGATTTCGTTGTTTATATTCAACACATAAAAAATTTGCTACCATAATTCCAAAAGATAAACAACTTTAACTATCACCTATTAAAATCCGACAAAGTAGCTGTAAAAATTCCTCTTTCTCTTTTCTTAAAAATAGCTTTCCAATTGCCATTGTATTTTATCAATGATGGAATGGTGAGATCACCAAGCTTTGTCATTTGCACATCCATATTCACTTTAAAATCATACACCCCGGCATCGTAACTCAATGAATAATTTCTGGCTACCACTTCAAAGGTAGAATCATTGAACCAGGTGGTCATTTCATCTACTACAACAGTACCTTCCCTACCCTCTTTTACCTTTTGCTTAAACACATAACAATCTATACCATTGTAATGCTCCCAGTCAATATCCATGTTATAACTATCGGCAATACCATCATCGTAAATGGCCGTTTTATTGCTCATAAATGGCAGTCCATTTATACGCCTACCCGGATTAAAAAATAGCATCTTCAATTGTTCTTTATGCTTTTCCATCCCCGATTTTCCTTCAGTAGAAAATGCTTTTCCTTGTACAATATTATCTTCACCACAAACAGTGCCTTTTGTAAAAAACAAGGATGCATACATATTGGCTGTATAGTAATTAAACTGCTTTGCATCTGTGTACATATCGCCTGTAACTACTTCATCTACTGTTTCCATGGTTCTGCATCCATCTTTTACCATTTGTTTTGTATGGCTAAAAAGAGACGCATTCAATTCGCCCTTTTTATCTACCATACGAATATCGTTTATAGCAGTAAAACCTATAATATGGAGGTTACGAAATGACTTGTAAAAACTTGAATCATTTTTTACCTTTTCAATAAATTCGGGCACATTTAATTTATTATCTAACACAACCGTACTAAGGGTGATGAGTTTCTGACCTACATCCACCGTGCTATCTTGCGCAAAGGCATTGGAAGAAAATAAAAACAGTAAGAAAAATAACCACTTTGCCATAGCTGCAAAGTTGCTTATAATTTTTGTAAATATATTATGCTAGGAAAATATTAACGCAAAATATGCAAAGAAAAAATACAGATAGTTACAACCTATTATTTAAGATGAAAATTATAAATACCAACAAATTTTTACCATTTTCATTTCGAATACTTAGCATAAAACAGCCACGAATGCACGAATGGTTGAATAAAAGCACCTATACCTTCTAAAATACATAGCACAAGTGTTTTAGAGAAGGCTAAGTTTATATTAAACTATTCGTGTTTTCGAAGCTTTATCAAATTATATTTTGGTAGTTTAATTGCTACAGTATTTTATTCAAATAGGTGTTACAAAGATGTATTAATTTTACAGCAATGCATTCATTAGCTAAAAACTGGTTTGCCCACAAAAAATGGCAAGCACATCCTTTTCAAAAACAAACATGGCAGGCAATTGTAGATGGCAAAAGTGGCCTGCTTAATGCCCCAACTGGTTGTGGAAAAACCTTGGCTATCTGGTTTGGTATTTTACAATCCTATTACAACAACCCTGCAAATAAGGCTAAAAAGAAAACAGCTTTACATACTTTGTGGATTACCCCATTAAGGGCATTATCCAAAGAAATTGTACATGCAACCAATGAGGTAAGCCTGGATTTGGGGTTAGATTATAAAATAGAATTACGAACGGGTGATACCACTACAACACAAAGAGGCAAACAAAAAACAAATCCACCTCATGCTTTTGTAACTACGCCCGAAAGCATTCACTTACTGTTTAGCAATAAAGGTTACAGCGAACTATTTAAAACAGTAGAATTTGTGATTGTAGATGAATGGCATGAATTATTGGGTACAAAGCGTGGTGTACAAATTGAATTGATTATAGCAAGACTTCGAATATTAAATCCCCATTTAAAAGTGTGGGGAATATCTGCAACCATTGGTAACTTACAACAAGCAAAGGAAATATTGCTTCACAACTTTGTAGATACTTCCATCGTAACAACCAATATAAAAAAAGAAATTATCATTGAAACGGTATTACCAGATATTGTAGAAAAATACAGTTGGGGCGGGCATTTAGGCATAAAAATGTTGCCTAAGATTTTACCCATCATACAACAAAGTGAATCTACTTTGATATTTACAAATACCAGATCGCAATGCGAAATTTGGTACCAAAACTTATTGGAGGCAGCCCCAGAATTGAGTGGACAAATGGCGTTGCACCATGGTTCGTTGAGCGATAAAAGTAGAAAATGGGTGGAAGATAATTTGCACAGTGGATTACTTAAAGTAGTAGTAGCTACCAGTAGTTTAGATTTGGGTGTGGACTTTAACCCCGTGGACACCGTAATACAAATAGGTTCGCCCAAAGGCATTGCACGACTGCTGCAACGAGCTGGTCGAAGTGGGCATAGACCTGGTGCTGTCAGTAAATTATATTATGTACCAACCAATACGTTAGAAATAATTGATGGAGCAGCCATAAAACAAGCCATCGTAAACAATACATTGGAGCAGCGTATCCCATACGTTCAATCTTTTGATGTATTGATACAATATATGGTTACACTAGCTGTATCAGAAGGTTTTGAAGCAGGAGCACTTTTTCAAGAAATACAAAATACACATTGCTTTCAATTCATAAACAACGAAGAGTTTCAATGGTGTTTAAATTTTATTACCATTGGGGGGCAAACACTGGAAGCTTATGATGAATTTCATAAAGTTATAATAGAAAATAATATTTATAAGGTTATAGACAAGGGTGTAGCATTACGACATCGCTTGAGCATGGGAACCATTGTAAGTGGTGGTATGATGCAAGTAAAGTTTTACAGTGGCAAAAGATTGGGGTCTATTGAAGAATACTTTATATCTCGATTAAATGTAGGAGATGTGTTTTGGTTTGCCGGTAAAAACCTAGAAATACATTCTATAAAAAATATGGATGTATTTGTAAAAAAGAGCACTGCAAAAAATGGAATAATCCCCAGTTGGATGGGCGGCAGAATGAATTTATCATCTCAACTAAGTGAAGGTATAAGAGAACAAATAGATTTATACACAAAAGGACTAACGACACATTACGAAATGGAATCGTTGATACCATTGCTACAAATACAAGCAGAAAATTCGCATGTACCAAACAAGCAAGAATTATTAATAGAACAATTGGAAACCAAGGACGGGTTTCATATTTTTATTTATCCGTTAGAAGGAAGGTATGTGCATGAAGGTATGGCTGCAATCATGTCTCAT
>JANMGS010000622.1:0-8352 GCA_031374745.1 Ferruginibacter sp.
ACAATGTTTTTATAACCATAAAAGGAGAAAACGATTTTGAGAGCAGCGTAAAAATATTTCTGGATAAGTTAAATCTGACTATATGACAATAGCAAAAGCTTCCGATCCGGGCGCCAATACTTTCCAGGTAGATGAATTTTACCTCGACCTTCAGGAAGAAGGAAAAAAGGTAAGAATGCTATCTGGTGAGGAAATTACCCAGCGACCTTTCCCTGGGCTAAGGCCATATAAAACATCCGAGTTTCAGCTTTACAATGGAAGGGTTGGGCAATCTGAAGAACTTATTAAACGCTTATCAAAAAATCGTTTCCTTGCTGTTATTGGCAGTTCGGGAACCGGTAAATCTTCTTTGGTTAGAGCAGGCCTGATACCTCAATTGTTTGGCGGTTACCTGCATGAAGCAGGAAGCAAATGGGATATTGCTATTTGCAGGCCCGGCAAAGACCCGGTGGAAAATCTTACTGTGGCACTTGCCAGTATTTTATCCCGTAAAGAAAACCCTAAAGAACTTAAGGAGAATTTTGAAAAATTTGAACCCCTGTTGAGTAACTCGGTTTTCGGTTTGTTGGATGCGAAGGAAATGTTGGATAAAGTGCAGCATGATTCGGAAAAACAACCTGCCAACCTGTTGGTTATTATTGACCAATTTGAGGAACTTTTTAGGTTTAACCGCAAAGACCTAGGCAAGGAAAATATTGAGAACCAGTTTGTAAATCTGCTTTTAAAAGCAGCAAAAGATCCGAAGAATCCCATTTACGTTATTATTACCATGCGTTCGGAGTTTTTGGGAGACAGCGTAAAGTACCGCGGCTTACCAGAAGCAATTAACGAAGGACAGTACCTCGTGCCGCAGCTTACAAGGGATGATTTAAAAGCGGTCATCCAAAACCCCATCAGCCTAGCAGGAAAAAAGATATCTCCAAGTCTTGTTGAACTATTGATAAACGAAATTGAAGAAAGCAAGCTCAGGGATAACTTGGATCAATTGCCCATCCTCCAGCATGCACTCATGCGTACCTACCAAGAAGCCATGAAAGAAGGGCCCAATACCGAGATTGTTTACCGGCACTACAAAGCTATTGGAGAAATGGATAAGGCGTTGGCAAAGCATGCCGAGTCCATCTTTACCGAGTTAGGTAACAACAACAACCAGCAGGATAAAACTTCAATAGATACAATTAATTCACTGGGCGAAAATGAATTCTCGAAAATAAGTTCATATGGCAGTAAAGCCACTGCTCAAAAAACCCTTTCAAAAAAACAGCAGATTGCAAAACTGGTCTTTCAATCTCTTACCGATATGGGTTCCAATCAAAAAGGCGGAAGGCGGCCCACAGAATTGGAAAATATACATGCCACTGCTGCTTCTATGAATGCAAGCCCTGCGGAAGTAGATGAAGTGATTAACCGTTTTAGAGATACGGATACTTCTTTTATAATGCCTCCACGAAACACTGAGCTGAATCCCAATCTTATTGTAGATATCTCTCATGAAAGCCTCATGCGCAACTGGACCATATTAAACAACTGGATAATTGAAGAAAAAAAAGCAGGCAACTTATATGAACTACTAAATGATAGAAGGGAATTACATGAGCATGATCCTGGAGATTGGCTGCGGGGACTATTGCTAAATGAATTGCTGGATTGGAAAAATGAACATCCCAATAGCCCTACATGGGCCAGCCGATACCATACATTACCAGAAGGAAGCCATGATGATATTGCTATGCACAAAACCCTCTACGATAAAAACATGTATTTTTTAGAGGGAAGCCGACTGTTTAGCGAAAAACAAGCTGAAGAAAGAAGAAAGGAAATCAAAGAAAAAATAGAACTGGAACAAAGGGAGCAATCAAATAAAAAACGACTCTTTGTTTATACAATTGCCGCTGTTATTTCACTCATGTTTGGCGGATTGGCCTTATTCGGATTTGTAAATGCTTTGAAGCAAACTGAAATAGCTAAAAAGCAAACTGAAATAGCAAATGATAAGACCAAACTTGCTCAAAGAAAGACCACAGAAGCCGAAAGCGAGCGTAAAATTGCATTGTATGAAAAGCGCAGAGCAGATTCTAAATCTGAAGAGGCAAAAAAATCTGCAGATACTGCCATGCAGCAAAGAGACTATGCAGAAGTTCTGCGTAAGAAAGCATTAAAGCAAAGCAAATTAATGGAGGAACAAAATAAATTACTGGCCAAATTCACAGCAAAGGCATTGGAAGCAAAGGGTCTTACAGAAAATCAAAATCAAAAATTTCAACAACAACTGGTGGTGAATATATTGAAGAAACAACCTTTCTACTTTAGTGATATTGCGCAGGAAACCAAAGAAGATATCATTGAAGCTGTGCTAATAGATTCCTTACCACCACTTGATGAAAAACTGATTCCACTAAAGAAATATACTGACACAACTTTACTAATGTATTTCAATGAAGTATCTGGTCTTAACCAGAAATTCAAAAATAACCCGGCTGGAAATATAACATCCTTACAGAAAATATGGGCCAACAATCAGCATCCAATTCTGAAAAAACTAATCTTGAACATCGTTAACGAGCATATTGTTGCCAAAGAATCCATGGCTGTTGCACCATCAATTGATATAAGCGAAGTTAATTCTGCTGTAGCGCAAGATGGACAAGGCTTTGTTTTTAGCAATGCCAACCAGCTAATAACGGGAAGAAGCGAGAACGGCAAACTGCTTCTTGATGAGAGGAGTTTTGACAACCAATTGAGCTGGATTAAATGTAAAATAAAAATGGGCCCTTCGGAAAATTCAACAATTTCGGCCATCACTTTTACAAACAACCACCACTTTGAATTGTTGGTAGATTCAAATAAAATTAACATTAACCCAGATTGGAAATTAAATAACCGGACAGATACATTGTTTAAGCTTCCACGAGAAATAAGATCAATTAAACTTTCTCCTGATGAACAGCATGCATTTATCATTCACGAAAAAGGAAATGCTTTAATTTGGAATGGTATAGGGACACAACAAAAAATTGATACGATTGGCAATTATCGTAATGATAAAACAGATGGATTTTTCTCTCCGGACGGCAAGTTTCTTTTTTTTAATGTAAACGGAAAAGCAAGAATGAGAAGTATTGATAAAAAAAAGGAGATCGGTATATCGGATTGGGAAGAAGAGAAGATTAAGGCAGCCGCATTTGTTCCAGATGGAAACGACATTGTTGTTCTTAACGAGCATCAATTATCAATAAGGGATAGTTCACTTTCTCCGAAAGAAAAATACAGCCCTATTGATATAAAGCAATTATTTCTATCGAGTTCTTTGGCACAAGAGGAAATAACATCCATATCAATTTCGCCTAAATTGAAAAGGATGCTCATTAATATGGATAATGGGAAAGTATTTCTCTTGGAAGAAAGCTATGGTTATCCCCTGTTTAGTCCTCCATCTCTTATCCTTCTTAAATACAGACTAAAACCATTGGAGAACGGAGAACAAAAAATAAAAGCTACTTTTTATAATGACAGTACCGTTATATCAATAGATGAAATGGGGCTTGTAAAACTATGGCCTGTTTATCAGGATTTCTCAGATCTTGAAACAGCTTTTATGAACTTACAGCAAAAAAAGCCTGAAACACAAAAACGGAATGATGAAGAAATAACTTACCAGCAGCTGCTTGTTTCGGCCAGTAATACAGAACTGAATATAGCAGCTGATAAGTGTGCAAAGAAATTTTACTGGTATACTAATCCAAAGTCAAAGAATGACTTTTATAGGGGGAAAGAATATCTGGATACGCTTGAACTGATTTATCAGAAACTCAATGATGGTGCACAAGATGAAATGCACTTGTTTTATCTGGCAAAATTAATTGAAATTACCAACAAAAGAATGGATATTGACCGGTTCGATATCAATCCATCTGGTAACCAAAGGGATTATGATATAGTGTACCGTTATAGGGCAGCAAGGGCAAAAAAACTTAAGGAGAGAATAGAATTACAAAATCAACAGGTAAGCCGCTGCCCTTTAAATAAAACGTACAATGAAGATCTATCAACTTCGTATGGAAGTCTATCGTACAGTCAATTGTATGTTCAGGATTTTAATGGCGTTATTACATCTGCTAAAGCTGGCCTTTTAATCAGTCCTCAAAAAAACGACTGGATATATACAAATCTGGCGTTGGGTTATTTATTGTCGGGTCAATATAAATCGGCATTGGAAATATACAACCGTTATAAAGACAAAATATATACCGACAGAAGAAAAGATTTTAGATCGGCCTTTCTCACAGATATAGAAGACCTAGAAAATGCGGGCGTATTTAAAAGCCTCGATCCAAAAATCATTTCTGACATAACAGCAATACAGAATTTATTAAAAACACCCGCTGGTACAAAAAAGTAAGCGGGTAATAAATACTTGATGAATGTATTTATAAAGAAAGATAGATTTTGAATTGAGCCTAAGTTGTTCACCCTTACATTACGTAAGCATACAACCTATACACTCGTGTGCAGCCGAGGCGTGAAAACAACAAGCCGACCAAATTATTGAAACTATTTTCTAAACAATAAAGCAATTAATACCATATCAAATGGTCTCCATTGCAAGGCGGGTTTTTCTAGAAATTATTTACCTTTCATGCACATTCCACATGATCTAGTTGATGGTTTAAATAATGAAAATCTTTCTGGTGTCAGACACCTACTACAAAAACTTACTTCTAAAAAATACTTGCAGGTGTCAGACACATTTATTACGACTTGAAGTAAATATTCCAATATAGAAGAAATTTTTGTGTTACCACAACAACAATACGTTATTGATAACGCTAAACAAAGATTACCAATAGTATTGAAAGTAGTAGGATAGCGTATATATTTGTATTTGCGGCAATACTCCAGCAACAGAAAATTAATCATACAATAAATATGAAAACTAAATACTTATTAATATTACTGCTTCTTGTTGCAAATACTGTTTTTGGACAAAACGCCTTAAAGCCAATAGCCATTGAAGATAAAGAGTTTAATAACTATTTTCTGAATAAGGATAATATCCCAAAAGTAAAAGGTAAAATAATAAACCTGACAAAAGATGAAATCAGAAAAATCAAAATTGACTATACAATTGTAACTCCCTTTGATGAACTACAGGTTATAAATAGTTGCCCGCTGAATGATGATGGGTCTTTTGAATTAAAACTTGATTATGCCTTTCCATATCAACAGATATGGATAACCATTGACAGTTTATTTTATACTGGTGTTTATGCTAAAACTGATTTATTCATTGAATTAGATGCATCTATCCTTAAAACACAAAATGATTTATCATTTAATGGCCCTGGCGTAAAATATCTTGGTAGTGATGGACAATTAAATGAATTCACCAATAATCACAGGCTTTATAAACGGGAGAAAAAACTTGAGATTAGTAGTCAATTGCAAAGCAACATGCCTTTGGCACGAAGCAATTATGACGCTTTTATTAAAAAATACGATAGCCTATACTCGGTTCTAAACAAATTTGATATTGAATTCATCAGCCAAAATCTTTCTGATTTTTCTTGGCTATTGATAAATGAAAGGCAGTCCAATTATTTCGCCGACTTATGTTTTGTACATTGGGGAAAGCTAATGTCTCCAGAACTTTTTGAAAAAATTAAAGCATATAAACCATATGCAATTTCAAATGACGGAATGTTGTTTTACAATTATTTGCTTACATATTTTAAAATAATATCCCTTAAAAAAAGAGGGGCCAGCAACGAACCCCTAAAACCCATTGAAGGAATTCTTCAAATTACTAACTTACTCGACAGTATGTTTGCACCATCAAAAGCCGATATTTTTAAGATTCGTTTTTCGAGTAAAGACCCTCAGCAATATAAACAGACTATTGAAAACGTTTTACCATACATACATACGACGTGGTGTAAGAATGTTATTACCGATGAATACACTAAGACCATAGAAAAACTGACGGTCATAAATAATATATTAAACGACTCAAAACCTATTGTTTTCCACAACCAACTTGGACAACCTATTGCTGAATTATCTTTTGGTGCCAAATTGTATAAAGTTGATTCTATAAAAGCCGATTCACTTCTTTTCGCAATAAAAAATTCATTCAAAGGCAAGGCAATATTTATCGACTTTTGGGCAACTTGGTGCAGTCCCTGTATATCAGAGTTTCCGCATAGTAAAAAATTGAGTAACAGCTGTAACGACTTGCCGATAGAATTTGTTTACCTATGCACTTCCGATGGTTCTGACTTAGAAAAGTGGAAATCCAAAATCGCTGAGTACAAGCTTCGTGGCACTCACTTATTTGTAGAAAAAAGTATTGAATCAACATTAATGAATTTATTTTCTACCAGTGGATACCCAAGCTATATTTTTATTGACAGTAAGGGGATATATAGACCGGGTTCAGCAAAAAAGCCATCTGAATTAGACAAAGAAAAAATTGTAGAACTAATAGGACAACGATAAATGTAATACCGCTAACAAAGGTTTCCCGCATGGTTGGCGGTTCAATGCTCTGCATAGAGCTTTGTGGTTA
Organism: Ferruginibacter sp.; assembly: GCA_031374745.1. GTDB lineage: Bacteria > Bacteroidota > Bacteroidia > Chitinophagales > Chitinophagaceae > Ferruginibacter. The sequence goes on from JANMGS010000622.1 coordinate 6,566, forward strand.
ATCATCCGCTAAAGGCGGACTCCACATCAACAGCTGCCCGTCCAGTAGCGGGTTTGTGGTGAAAATATCCTCCTTCGCTAGATACCAAACCGTATATACCTCGAAACATTCTACGTACTTACACCCATAGTTGAGTAAAATTATATTTTTATAAATCAACCATTTTTCCAAATTGTGCTTCAATGACCCAACAAGTACATTCACTTATATGAAGCCATATTGAATACTACCCATTTCCTTCTCATTTCTACAAAATTTTATCTATAAAAAATAATTATACTTTTTATAGATAAAATATTTATTTTTATAATATGTTTAAAGTGCGGGTAAGCTATTTATTAATATCGGAAGATAGATTTTTAGCTATGTGAGTTTACTAAAAATGCAAACGATTAACCCTTCGGCAACAGAACACACTAACAACAATACAAAGTTTTAAAAATAATTTTTCAATTAAAACGCAACGATATGTCTAAATGGGGTTCATTAGCCAATAGGTACGAAACAGAACAACCACGTAAAATGCTTTCGCTAGATGGTGGGGGTATAAGAGGCGTTCTTACATTAGAAATTTTATTGGAACTGGAAAACCAGTTGAAAATAAAATTAAACAAGGGAGATGATTTCAGGTTATGTGATTACTTTGATTACATAGGAGGCACCAGCACAGGGGCAATTATTGCTGCTGGCTTGTCTATAGGGAAATCTGTAAAAGAACTACAGCAATTTTATGAAGAAAAAGGTAAAGCCATGTTTGATAAATCGTTTTTACTAAAGCGGGTAAAATATTTTTATAATGATGGCCCACTTTTACAGGAACTTAAAAATACATTTGGCGAAGGAGATATTGACTTAATGACCAACAAATTTAAATCCTTGCTGTTGACAGTTACCATGAACCGTTCTACAGATTCGCCCTGGCCCATCAGCAACAACCCAGCTGCAAAATACAATGCACAAGACAGGCCCGACTGTAATTTACGAATTCCGCTATATCAATTGGTTCGGGCAAGTACAGCTGCACCAGCCTATTTTAGACCAGAAACATTGCAATGGGATCCAAAAAATCCGGATAAGACTTTTGTGTTTGTAGATGGGGGCGTAACGCCTTATAACAATCCGGCATTTTTAATGTATAGAATGGCTACACAAAATGCATATGGATTAAGCTGGAAAACCGGCGAAAAAAATCTTTTGATTGTTTCTGTAGGAACAGGCTCGGCGCCAAGCCCAGGTACATATGATAATATTTTAGAAACGGTTACCAAACTTTCTAATAATTTAATGTATGCCATGCAAGTAGACCAAGATACCAATTGCCGTACGGTGGGGCGTTGTATTTATGGGGCTCCAATTGATAGAGAAATAGGCGATTTAATTCCCAAAGATGCCAGCAATAAACCAATAGCATCTTCTGTAGATACCAACCGGCTATTTAGTTATATTCGTTACAATGCAGACCTAAGCGATAAAGGACTTGCCGGCTTGGGTTTATCCCATATTGAGAGTGAGGATGTGCGGCAGATGGACTCCGTAAAATATATGCCACAAATGAGAGAAGTAGGTAGGGCCGCTGCAAAGGAAGTAAGCTTAGATCATTTTGTAAATTTTTAATGATAAGCAAACTTCAAATAATTTAATCGTAAGTAGATACCGTGATTTTAGAAACCACTTTAGGCTGTACAAATAATAAAATTGAAACCATATGTCAGATGTATTTATTGTGCGTGCTTTTGGTAAAGAAAGGCCCGTTATAAAAAAAAACAAAGAGGGCAAACCCGAAATTG
>JANMGS010000626.1:0-1955 GCA_031374745.1 Ferruginibacter sp.
ATGATGCATGGTAAACCGGTTCCATCCTTTTTTTACTTTTGATTCAACCGCCCAGTGAAAGCCACCGTCCGCAGCAGGCCAGTAAATCATCCTTGCCAAACCAGCCGGCATATTGGCTTCAAAGCAAACAGCATCTGGATGTACATCGGTGCCATCTGCTAAATATCCCTGCGATTTTTTCCCGTCGGATGTAAATGACCAAAACGAGAGTATATCATCATTAACACCGTAAATGGCAGTTTCTTCATAAGCGCCTTTACCAAATTGCCAGCGGGCATACAGTTCAATATATTTATCGCCGAGGATGAGTTTAAAAATACGTGTGCATTTTAATTTGCCCATCGGCGAATCAGCTTCTGCCATCCATTCACCTAAGAGCGGTTGCATAATGCCAAGTTTGCCTTTGCCTTTTTTCCAAAGAGGGTTTTTGTTTGCCATAACATTTGTTTTATTTTAATTATCAACCTACATATCCAAAAATATAATAGATAAAATAACCTATCACATAAGATAACAAAAAAGCCATCAAACTTGATAGTAACACGGTAGTATTGTTGTAAGATTTTTTGGTAACAAACTTTACTATGCCATAACATATCAAAGCCAAGCCTGCTATCATTAATATTGATGTAGCTCTAAAATACATGAACTGTGGCGCAACAAAAGCACCACCAACCAAGGAAGCCAATCCGCAGCCTAAAAGACTTTTCATTATTGTATCAGAATTTACTTTCGCATCCTCCACTTCGGCTTCTGCTTTCTCTACATTTGTTTCAATAACATCATGGAGCTCTTCTAATGAAAGTATAGACGAGTTGGTGGTTTTTTTTATGAAACTTACATCTACGCCATTGCGTCCAAGTAATGCAGCTTCTTTGCTAATCCTCCTTTTCTCTTGCTCAATAGCGGCTTTTGTTTCTAACCTTTTTATTAAGGGTTCTATCCCTCCTTTTTTTGTGAGCACTATGTCTAAAGCCTTACTAGCCTCCTCGCTGTATTTATCTATATTTTTATAAATGTTGTATAATTCTTCATCTGTATATAATTCATATTTGGCTTCAAAATCTTTTATGTTTAGCATAAGTATTTAGTTAAGTAAAAATATTTTTATTAATATACTAAATGAGTTTCAATTGTCATAAAATTACATATTTCTTCGAATATGCTAATGGGGAATTAATTTTAAATTCTAGCATAGGAGCAACTTTTTTGATTTCAAACATATTCCTTTACCAATAAAGGTTTACAACCCTTGCTATACTTTTAAATGCACACTTCTATACAATATGATATTTCAAATCGAAAAATATTCTTCAATTGTTTTAATTTATTTATCTTCATTTTTTTAAATTATTCTTATGAGTGTACATATTAGTGCCAAGCCAGGTGAAATTGCAAAAATTGTTTTACTAGCTGGCGATCCATTAAGGGCTAAATACATTGCTGATACCATGTTACAGGATGTTAAGTTGGTAAGCAGTACCCGCAATGCTTTTTATTTTACGGGCACTTATAAAGGTACAGTTGTAACCATTGGTGCCAGCGGTATGGGCTGTCCTTCAATTGGAATATATTCTTACGAATTGTACAACGAATATGGGGTAGAATGCATCATCCGTATAGGTACTGCAGGAGGGTATGATGGAACGGTAAAAGTGTATGATGTAATAAATGTAGACAATGCCTTTAGCGAATCTACTTATGCTAGCGAGGCTTTTGAAATAACGGGAAACAAACTTTCACACCAAGGTATTGCTTATGGCATCATAAATGAAACTGCTCAAAAAATGAATGTCCCCGTAAAAGCCACTAATATACATTCGAGCGATGTGTTTTATAGAAGCAAACAAGGAACACCTGCACTGGCTGCACAAAACAATTGCATAGCGGTAGAAATGGAAGCATTTGCCTTGTTTGCCAATGCACAATATTTAAATAAAATGGCTGCAACCATT
>JANMGS010000089.1:0-5652 GCA_031374745.1 Ferruginibacter sp.
ATAACGCTCTATTACAAAACGATAACTACCATTATAAGTGATGGTAGGTATTGTTGCACCTAAATTGGCTATATGCGATGTTCTTGCTGCTGAAGAACGCATGATAACATCTCCTGTATTCAATGTAAATCTTGATGATGGCCTTAATTCCAACTGGTTTAAAATACCAATCGTAGAATCGATTGACAATCCTGATGCATTTGTATTGTTATTGGTAAAATCGTAAAAATCTATTTGGGTTGCCCCTGCATCTGCATAATATCTTTGGCCATTTATGGATGATAAGAAAGTTACTCTTCCGCCATTGGCATTAAAAGTATGTCCGGTGTTTGTTCGGTATAAATTACCTGCTAAAATTACACTTGATGCACTTGCCGTTTTCACCCCAGTACCTGAAAGTGTAATATTTCCATATGCATTTACATTATTCACAGTACCTGGTATAGATTGTGCAGCTCCATTAAATAATACAGTGCTTGTAGGTTGTAAACTATATGTAGGAAAATTTGCAGGAAAATTACTACCAGAAATTCCTCCTGTGGTTCCTCCCAATTGCAATGTTGAATTTGACCTTAAAAACAAACTACTATTAAAGGTAAGAGGCGTTACAAAATCTTTGGCATTTATAGAATAATTGGCAGGCATAACAAGTGTAGAACCTGCACTAACTTCCAAGTTGCCATTGTTATCATTCATAAAGGCATTTTGATTTGTACCAGCGGTGGTAACTGTTTTAGCCGTTGTGTTTCCTATTTTTAATATATCGAAAGTTACAGCATTAGGGTAAGGAGCCGCATTGGTATTATTTACAAGGCTTGCAGCTCCCGACGTAGGATCCAATGTAATAGCTGTAAATTTATGATTGGTAAAAGCTCTCGCATTAAAAGTAAGGCTATCTCCCTTAAGCAAGTAATTTGCATACGTACTTGTTCCTGGTGCCGAACCTATAATGCAATATGCATTATCTGTAGGGAAACCAATAACGGTGTTACCATTTACGGTTATTGTACCTCCACCCTTCGCAATAAAAATACAACTATCGTTTGATGACCCACTAGGTGCACCCATTCTCACATTGCCATTCATTTGCATGTTATATCCAGGATGTAATATTGTTTTAAATAGTTGGTTAGGTGTAGAAGAACTGTTTACCAAAGTAAGGTTAATGATGCAAATATCATTTGTAATATCTACGGTTATAGCATCAGAACTACCCTTGGAGCTATTATAAGTTATATGCGCACTTTCGCAACAAGTAGGAACATGCCCTAGGCTCCAATCTAATTTATTCCAGTCTATGTTACCAGTTTGTGGAGCAATAGCATAATTTGTATCGGTAAGTGCACAAGGTGCATCTGTAGGCAATAAAGTAAATGTTGTAGATGGTACAAAATTGCAACCATTTGACAGATTCACGGCGTTACTCGCTACAACCATTCTGTAGGCGTCTCCTGCATTTACAGCAAGTGTAGCAGTTCCCGGTATTGTATAACTTATTACATATTCAAATTGTCCATACACTGGGTTAAATACTGGTACAGCATTCCCTGAAGATGCAGGAATAACGTCTGCCCACGCACCAGCTACCGGCTTTCTCTGCCATTTATAATAAGTATAACTATTAAAGTAAGAACGAACGGTATCTGTAATAGTTAACGAACTTCCCATATAAACAATCGGATTGGTTGGCGCATATACCATGCTTGGGTAACATGTTCTCAACCCGATATCATCAATAGCCCAGTCGTTGCCACCTCCACCGGGTGCATTGTTTCTAAAAGTTATTTTGAAACTTGTTTGTGTTGAGCTGGTTTTAAAAACAAACGATCGCCTTACCCAGTTATTTAAGGTATCTGAACCAGTTTGTGTTCCACCAAGTCCCTGGTATACTAAATCCCCTGTAGTATAATAATCTATTCCATCTATTTGCATTGCAATATTTGGGCGTACACCAGCAGAATCGCCTGGTGCTGTAGGGATATAGCCTACACTTCCCCCATTTTTCCCTGTTGAATCGCAACCGCATCTGTAACACAAATTTTTAAACCATGCCGATACTTCGTAATACGTATCTGTACAGACACCAGAAGCGGTGTATTCAAAAACTTTATCCGTTCTATACGATGAATTTATCAACAACATGTATCCACAAGGATTGGTAGCACTTACAGGCAGGTTAGCGTTGCATGGGCTGTTACCTTTTGCAGTATTGGTAGCACCAGTATGATCACCCGTTATATCCCAAACTCCAAAAACACGGCTCGCATCACCCGTCTTAACTACTGTTTGATTGATCGCATTGGTAGCACTGCTGTTATTTGCTATCCCGTAATAATAATCCTGTGGGCTATTGTTATTAAAAACGTTGTAAAAATAAGTTGTATTCAAGCCCGCAACTGTAGCATTTTGTGTTCCTGAAGCCGATGCGCCAGTGGTTAAGCTGCCAAAAGTGCCGCCATTTGCAGAGCCGATTAGATTAGCAGGCGCAACAGCATCGGAGCAGGCTGTAAGATTTGGATAGACTATTAAACTGTCTTTAGGGAAATTCGTAGTATAATTGGTACCGCTAATTGTATATCGAAGCGCACCACCGCCAAAATTTATTTTTGTATTATATGCCGCGGTCACCGTTACCCTATAAGTAGCTAAGATAATACACCTAAAATTGAAGAAGGATGGATAAGATGTGGAAGTAAGCGTACCGCCGGCAAGATTAGTTGCACCTGCTCCAATATTTATTTGAATGGTGGTATCAAGACCTGAAAGCCCAGACCAACCGGCATCAGTATCAAAGAGATTTGTAAAAGTTTTATAATTTTTACCTTCATTTGTTCTAGTAGCTATAGAATCTTTAAACCGAAGACCTGCATTGGCTTTTAGCGTGTCTCTAAAAGATATATTGGTAATGGTACCAGACTGCACCACAAAGGTAGATCTAATTTCAAGTACATCCCCAGGGTTTACCGTACCCCCTGTGGTGCCTTTTGTTATATTGATATAAGATTTAGAAAAATCCACTACCGCACCAGCAAAAGGATCATCTAGTATACAAATATTAAAAGTATAGGTACCGCTGCTTGGCGTAGCAAAAGTTGTAATAGTAGCTATTCGTATATAATAAAAAGTTCCTACGGTTAAGCCACTCGTACTCATTACACCGTCGGTTTCCGTATTTATAAGAGTAAGGGAAGCACATGATGCACCACTGTAAAGTTGTATGTAAGGGCTATTAGCTAATAAATTATTACCAATATTGCTCAGTTGTATTGTTGGGTTTGTAGAAGCTGCCTGAAATCTGTACCATACATCGAGCGAGTTTGCATCGCCCAGTGTAAGTTGCACAAACCCGTTTGCACCAGCTCCACCATTTCCAGATATTCCACCGCCACCGCCACCACCATAGTTGCTTCCCGTACCTCCAACACCATTTGTATTTCTACCTGCGCCACCAGCTCCTCCATTAATGGTAGTAGCTGCTCCAGCTGCAGGAGTTCCGCCATTGTTACCATTACCAGTGGAGCCTGCACCACCGCCTCCGCCTCCAGATATTGAACCTGTGATTCCTCCACCGTTTCCACCTGTTCTAAATGAGGTTGCTATGACACCAGAACCCGAACCACTTAATGCTCCCGCTCCAAATGTTCCATTCGAATTACCTCCTGTACCACCATTGGCTAAAACCATTACAGTTCCCAAAGGATTTACAAAACTTGAACTACCTCCACTTGGTGCTACTCCTGCACCAGTTCCGCCAGCTCCCGCAGTTCCTACATTTATCGGGTAAACACCGCCTGCATTTACTGCAGAAACTGTTCCAGTGCTATAACCACCACCTCCTCCTCCTGCGCCTCTTACACCACCGAAACCACCACCTCCACCTGCACCCCAACACTCCGCTTTTAAACCTACTACGCCCCCCAAACTTTTGAAAGTATTAGTAGCAGAAAATGTGTAAACTGGAGCGGCTATTACCGGTGTGGTATGTCTTGTAGCTCCAATAAAAGTACCGGTAACAGGATTACAACTTGTAGCACTTGTTAAAAGTGTTGCGCCACTACAATTATCATTTACAGGGGCTTGTGCAATTATTTGTAAAGAAAAAAACATCCCTATAAAAACAATAAATACAACTTTGCAGTACGCAAATGGTTTTTGTAAATTAGAGTTCATATCATAAATATTTTGAATTTTAATGTAGCTTCTGAACTATAAGTAATAATATTTAATACTCATATGATCGAAACAGATATCTTTTTATCTACATGTAACGATAGATTGGTAATAATATTGTACTCATTTTTTAAAAGTGTATAATTACTTTCTCAGACTGTTATCGTATAGTAATAGTTTTTTCTTGTACAATATTTTTTCACTTTTTTAGTTATAATGTATAAAATATATAATATCAATCTTTATACATTTATTTAATGCCTAATTTTTTTACTACAATGTGCAAAAAATCAACATTTATGCGTTCCGTCACCCAAAAATCCCTTTTTTTTGTGTTCCTGGTTTTTTATGTGAATAGCAATGTATTGGCGCAAAGCAACAGTTGCGCTGCTGCTACCCTTATCGTTTCAGACTCTACTTGCAAAGCAGGAGGCAGTCAATTATCTGGATCCCTAAGCGGTGCTACTTATACAGCAGGCGATATAGGGAGTACTACATCTACCTGCACATTTGTTGCATCACAAGATGTATGGTACAGGTTTCAAGCAAAATCGCAGTACCCAAATATTGCTTTAAGCAACTTAGGTTCAAGCTTCTTTAGCAACGGTACTACCCCTACCCAAATAGGACTTAAAATGCAACTATTTTCCGGTGCTTGTGGATCCTTTAGTGAAATAGGCTGTGGAAGTAATAGTACGCCCATTACACTTACTCCATTAAACACAGCCCTTATTATTGGCAATTTCTACTACATAAGGGTACATTTAGATAAAGTAGCGGGTTCCACTCCATCTGGCGGAACCTGGGGGTTCAATATTTGTGTTACCGACCAAGTAAGCAAAGCAAGCCGCATGAACGAAATTTTTTCTCGTACTTATTTATCTGGTGCAAATGTGCTTAGCTTTCCGTGGGAAATAACTTATGGTCCAGATGATAGTCTGTGGGTTACAGAATCCAAGGGCTATAGGGTTTATAAAATGAATTCAATCAATGGTGGCAAAAGAACAGTGCTCGACCTTAACAATGGCAGCAGCTGGTTTGGTGCACCGGGCGGGGCGGATACATTATATGCACAGCAGGTGGTGTCAAGTTGGAGTCCATCACCGCAAGGTGGCTTGGCAGGATTGGCGCTGCACCCTGATTTTGGTAAAGGTTTGAGTAGGGATTGGGTATATATCACTTATGTGTGGAGGTTCATTTCCAACGTAAATCCAAACGGTGCTATTTTCCAGAACAAACTTGTACGTTTTACTTATGTGGGAGGCAGGTTACAAGATCCGAGGGTAATTGAAGCCAGACTACCTGGCAGCAGTGATCATAATTCGCAGCGGTTAACGATAGCACCAGTGGTAAAAAATGGTACGCCATTCTTATTTATGGGTCAGGGCGATATGGGGGCGGGTCAATTTTATAACAGATACAGGCCAAATAATTCTCAGGATTCTTTTTCTGTTGAAGGCAAAGTATTGAGGTATAATCTCG
>JANMGS010000736.1:0-2315 GCA_031374745.1 Ferruginibacter sp.
GATGGAGAAGCACCCATTGAAAACCTGGTAGCCTATATTACAAAAAACAAAACGGTAGATGAACTAAAACGTACTTTTTTATTGCAAGATGGTAAAGTTGTTTATATAAACAACAAAGTGGTAAAAGATTATAAACAAGGCGAAGTGGGCACGCCAGATTACAGCGATTTAAAATTAGATAAATACATTTCTGCTATAGAAGTCGTAAACCCTATGCACCGGATGTGGAGCGATGGAAGGTGGAATAAGCTCACAATGGCGCATGGTTGCTATTGGGGCAAATGCACTTTTTGCGATGTTTCACTCGATTATATAAAATTGTATGAACCGGTAGCGGCTGGGGTTATATGCGATCGTATGCAGGAAATAATGGCACAAACAAATCAGAATGGGTTTCATTTTGTAGATGAAGCTGCTCCCCCCGCACTCATGCGAGCGGTAGCGTTGGAAATCCTCAAAAGAAAAATGATTGTCACCTGGTGGACCAATGTGCGTTTCGAAAAAAGTTTTACAAGAGATTTGTGTTTATTACTTAGCGCATCTGGTTGTGTGGCTGTTTCTGGTGGGTTAGAAGTAGCTTCAGATAGACTGTTGCAATTAATAGACAAGGGTATAACAGTAGAACAGGTCGCAAAAGTTACCCGCAATTTTACGCAGGCGGGCATACTCGTACACGCATACCTCATGTATGGCTTCCCTACGCAAACAGATCAAGAAACAATTGATTCTTTAGAAATGGTGCGGCAACTTTTCTCTAACGGTGTTTTGCAATCTGCATTTTGGCATAGGTTTGCACTTACCGCTCATAGCCCGGTGGGTTTAAACCCCGAAAAGTTTAAAATAAAAAAATTGAGCGAAGTGTTGGGTTCCTTTGCAAACAACGATGTAGAATATGAAGATGAAACGGGTGGAGATCATGATATTTTTGGATATGGCTTAAAAAAATCTTTGTTCAATTACATGCACAATATTGGTATAAATGAGCCACTGCAAAAATGGTTTGAAGAAAAAGTACCCAAAACAAAAATAGCTCCTGATTTAATAGAAAACGCTTTAAACGAGCCAACTCTAAATACATTAAAAGCAAACGCCAAAATAATTTTTCTAGGCAATGCTCCATCCGTTACCTATTTTACCCAGTCCAAAAAAGGAAATACTAGAGAGATGGCTACACTTATTTTTAATAATAAGAGAAATACACAGGAAATACAATTAACAAAGCTGCAAGCAGATTGGTTGATAAATATGCTTCCTTCACTTTCTATTATGGGAGAAACACTATACACTTTGCAACAGGTAAAAAATAATTATGAAGCTGCCGGCTTGGAAGATTTCGAATTGTTTTGGGATAATAAGCCAATGAATTTTATGTGGAAGTCTGGGTTATTGCTATTATAAGTTTTAAATGACTATCCTTTATTAGGTGCAAAAGAATTTTATGTAGGATTTTTAAAAGGGGAAATTAAAATGATATGGCTGTTTTTTTCTGCGAATCTTTGGTAAAATTTTGCCATAGATTCACAGAAAATCCGTTTTGTATATGATTTTTTAGCTATTACACAAATAGATTTCAGATAATATGGGTAGATTTATAAAGGTAAATTTTTTAAATGAAGATTGATTTTTTTTTAGTTTACATTTAATTTTCTACAATTTTATATTCCTTGCAAGTAATAGCAGATAGCTATTAAGTTTTATTAATATGAGCCGAAATATAACGAGTAAAATAATAATAATACCTAATTCAATTTCAAAATCCCACTGAATCTAGAGGCTTTCGTAATGTTATGCCTTTTGGGCTTGTAAAATAGTCCAATGTCATTCTTTGTGCCTTTGCAGCTTTGCGTGCCTTGCGTGAAAATAGTTGGACTAAATAATGAATAAATTTGGTATTATTCATTGCCTTTGGCAAATCACTTACCAGCCCTTCATTTATATCAAAAATAGCAATAAATCAATGTGAATTTCCCAAATTTTAGGTTAAGCCTTGGTAATAAGTTTTTTTAAGTAAAATCCCAATAAATAGCCATGTCAGTGTTGTTTAAAACGGACTTGATAGTAAAAATAAGCAGGCTTAAAGTGAGTGAATTTCTTATATTATTGAAAATGATTGACTTATCTCTGTCGTAAAAAAACTACAAATTAGAAAAAAAGTCTAATTATCTATATAGTAAATTTACCCAGTTACATTATTAAATAATTTAATATAATTCGGAATTTACGGAAATTTGATAAAGTTATCCACATTTTAAGTTATATGTACAGTAAATAGAAAAAAATAAATGGATTTTGTTTTTTTTTATACTTTTTGTTAT
>JANMGS010000125.1:0-2537 GCA_031374745.1 Ferruginibacter sp.
CATTAAATAAACCCACGGCAAGCAATACCATGCACAATATGGTGGCAAACCAACTCAGGCCATAATAAATATCAGTTACTGCAATGCCCTCCAACCGATCCCTTACCGATTTTTGTACAGACACTGCAGAGAATAATCCAAACATAACTACGGTAAAATAATAGCCCTTTTCGTTTAGCGACATGGCAGACCTCCATAGCCCTATAAAATATCCGATGATACCGATTCCCATTGCCGCCCACGATGCAGCAACGAATGCATTAGATGGTTTTTGTAACATGTTATTTGTTTTGGTTAAAAAAATTGAAAACCAAAAGTAGGAGTGGGGATGGTAAGAAAATCTTAATGTAATGGTAAATAACATTTCGTTTGTTTAGCTTTTTTAATTGTGTAAGCACTATAAGTACAAAGGCTAAAATAGTTTTAGTGTGAGCCTGAGTTTGTTTAAGGCGGTTACATTTGTAATGAAACTTTGTATACGATAAACTCTCCTTCGACATGCCCAGGCTGATATTCTTTATGTGGAAGTCTTTTTCTTCTTTATGTGGACGCAACTTTTTTTTCTTCATTAATAGAAAGGTGAATTCATAGATTAAACTTCTTAAAGCTTTTTAAATGCGAGTGGATACAAAGGATATAGACTTTTTTGTTGGTTGGATTTAGTAGCTTATTTGATTGTTTGCACAAATAGAGGGAGGTTTTGCAACAGCTATTTTTTTGCCTATCTATCCTTAGCGTTGTGACGAAGCCGTCATTTGGGATGTTAAAAGTAAAATCTTTTTACTCATTCAATGTAAACCAAATCATGTCTGTTTTTTATTAAAAATCCGTAGAGCGCTCACAAGCTCTACGGATAGTTTAGAGTATTTCTTTTTTTATTAATTAATTGTTCCTATTCCAGAAAGTGCACCATCATTGGTTGAGTTGGTATCTGCACCGCCTACAACAGTTACATTCACACTTTGATTTGTTCCTGCGGGTACACCCGTATTTCTTCTGATAGTAAGACCTAAAGAAGCCTGACCACCAACCGATACAGTAAAGCCAGGTTGAGAAACAGCTATGATGTTTGAACCACTTCTATAGAATTTCCAAGTTGTGTTATCATAAGTAGCACCTAGGTTTGCAGAAGTTCCAGCATTACCTGCTACTGCTGTAGCCAAAGTAGTTGGAAGCGTAGTAATACCATTTACTGCAGCATTAAAAGAAGGTGGTATTGCAATGGTAACAGTGATAGTACCATTTGAATTACCTACAGCATTTTCAAATATATCTACTACTAACTCTTGAGCTGTAGTAACAGTAGCAAGGTTAAATAATGATGTTTCTACTTGAATACCTGGCGTAAGATCGCAACCAGATAATGCAGCACCAGAAGAACCAGCTGTTAAATTTGGACGATAATCTGGATTTAAGAAATCCCATGCATTTACCAATACATCGCAAGGAGTACCTACTGTAGTATTTGTATTTGCAGCAGCCGTTAAATAAGTAGCAGTTGCAGCATTTTCAGCAGCTACAGCCACGCCTGCATAAGGAGCTGGCCACACGGTGGTTAAATCCATTGCAATAATATTATTTTGAAATGCAGCACCGCCTACACTAGCGCTATTTGTAATTACATCAGCATCCATTACCAAACCTCTCCAGTTGTTCATAAGAATACTGTTGTATATTTTCAATTGTGTATTTCTTCTTAAACGTGCACCTCTTCTAAAAGCAGCCGGACTTGCAGGAGGTATTGTAACCGAAGGCGTATTAGCTGTACATCTAAAAGCACCTATTTGTGTTACGTTGTAGAAACTTGCAGTTGTTTTTGGTAAAAGTGTAAATGGAGCAGGGTTATTATTATCGGACTCAAAGCCCTCAGAAGTAGAACTTGTATTATTATCTGCTACGTTAGGATCTTTTACCGACAAAGCAAATTGTACCGTTCCACTATAACCATTATCGGTATCAAAATCATCATCCAACGTTCTATAAGCAACCAAATGCTTGCAATTTACTGCACCACCAAACCACTCAAATGCATCATCATTACCAAAAGAAGTTTGTATATAATCAACAGTAGTACCACTACCAACAGCACCAAATGTTAAAGAATTTAATTCGTTATCTACAGCTATTGCATAACCAGCATATTCAATACGTACATATTTTAAAGACCCTGAGTTATCTGCATTATCAGTACCACCAAAACGAGCCCTTGGCTCTGCAGCTCCAATACCTTCAATAGGCACGTTTGTACCTAAGTTGTTAATGCCTTTCCCTAAAATTGCTATACCACCCCAATCGCCTTTAACCCTGGCGCCCGCAGCTCTGCTAGATGTAAAAACAATAGGGTTACATGGTGTACCATTTGCAATTATTTTTGCTCCTCTTTGAATAATTAAAGTGCTGATTATGGTATTTGCATCCCCACGTATTACGGTACCAGGCTCAATAGTTAGCGTAACTAAAGTATCTACGTACACAACCCCTTGTAACAAATAAACATTGTTTTTTGTCCAGGTTGTATTTGCTGTTATAACACCCGA
>JANMGS010000749.1:0-2188 GCA_031374745.1 Ferruginibacter sp.
ATGATGATGGAAAAACAGTTACGCTGTTTAAACCGGTAGAGTACATCTTCCCCGAAGGGAATCAATTTAAAACCTATGCATTAAAAACGGCGGAGTTGCATCCCCATGCAAATATTCCTTGTGCGGACCATGCGCTGGAAAATAGTTTGAAAGAAGCTTCACAAAGAATTTTTACCTGTTTTGGGGGAGTTGGATATGCTAGGTTAGATTTTAGGTTGAATGATAAAAATGAACTCTTTTTCTTAGAAATAAACTTTACTTGTTCCGTTTTTTACAAAGATGGGTACGAAGGTAGTGCTGATTATATTTTGAAACACGATGGTTTTGGCCAAGCTAATTTTTTGCAACATATTATTCAAGAAGGTATTGCCCGCCACAAGCGTAAGCAAAAATTGTATAAAATGAAGGGTAATTCCATTGCTGGCTATGGCATATATGCTACACAAGATTTAACTGCTAATACAATCATTTTCAACGGAGAGGGAATGCCCCAGCGTATGGTTACCCGCAGGCATGTGCAAGAAAATTGGAATGTTAAGGAAAAAGAAACATTTGCAAAGTATGCTTACCCTGTCAGCAAAGAGGTATATTTGCTGTGGGATACTAACCCGGCAAATTGGGCTCCACAAAACCACTCCTGTAACGCCAATACTGGTTATATGGGTTTAAATGTTGTTGCACTTCGAGGTATAAAAAAAGAGGAAGAACTAACCCTTAACTATGCATCTTTTCTCGATGAAGCTATGGAGCCTTTTCAATGTAATTGTGGATCATCCAATTGTTGTGGCCTTGTAAAAGGTATAGCAAACAATTCAATTACAACGAGAGAAAATCATTAATAGTTTAAACCAATGCAGTTTTGGTAAGTCTTATTTGCACGATTTACCATTATTGAAATTAAAACCCTTCGATGGGGTGAAATATGTTACGATTCAGGATACTAAAAGATTTAATTAGCAAGCATCGCTACCAGTTGGTAGTTACTTACTTACTGTTTTCTTTAGAAATGGTTGGAGGTTTGTTGCGGCCTTTCTTTCTAGGGATGGCTATAAATGATTTATTGAAGCATAGTTACAGGGGGCTTATTGTTTTGTCTATTGTTCATTTGCTTACGCTTATCATGGGAACGCTTAGGCATATGTATGATACTCGAACTTATTCTGCCATTTATGTTTCGTTGGTAACTAAATTTTTATCTAGGAAAATTAACGCAAAAGATGTGAGTAAGCTTAGCTCACATTCTACTCTTGCTAGAGAGTTTATAGATTTTCTTGAATTTGATTTGGTATATGTTTTAGAAGCAGCATATAATTTATTTGGTTCATTGATCATTCTTTTCTTTTATGATAGTGCTGTTATCTTAATTTGTTTGGCAGTACTGATACCGGTTTTAGGAACCAGTTATTATTATGGAAAAAAGATGAAGCATTTAAACAGATTGAAGAATGATGAACTGGAATTGCAGGTAGATGCCATCAGTTCTGGCAACAAAAGAACATTGAATAGACATTACAATAGTTTGCGCAAATTGCAAATTAAAATTTCCGACCAAGAAGCATGGAACTTTGGTTTTATGGAATTTTTGGTTATGATAGTATTGGGTGCAAGTTTATTGATAACCTATAAAACTTCTTCGGTAGAAATTTTGGCGGGTAATGTAGTGGGTATTTTCTTTTATGTAAATAATTTTGCAAAAGGGTTGGAGACCATTCCTTATACCGTACAGCGCCTGTCTTCTTTGGCAGATATAACGAGAAGAATAGAAACACAAGCCGAAGATATTTCGCAAGTAAATGACGCAAATGATTTGGCTATAAAAGCGAAGCAAATGGATATTGAGCATGGTGAGTTGGTAGCCTAGCCTATATCAGAATTCTATCCTTTGTGTATTTTTTTTCTTTAATACCTCTATTGGTAGATTTTCCAAAATGCTATCTTTTAGTACTGATGCTAGCCTATTTTTTACAAATCCTTTTTGCATTACCATACTTATTTCTCTGACAGGGGCTGGGCTTTTAAAATAACGCAACATGGCTTTTTTTCCTGCACTCATATCGAGCGTAGCCAGCTCTGGCAATAAGGTGATTCCAGCATTTTTATCTACAAATTTTATCAGTGTTTCTATGCTACCTGTTTCATACTCTAAGTGTTTTTCTACAGAAGCGCTTTTTTGTAATGCACATAAATT
>JANMGS010000788.1:0-2624 GCA_031374745.1 Ferruginibacter sp.
AATACCATCGTAGGTAGATGTACCCCTGCCTATTTCATCTAACAAAATAAGGCTACGAGCTGTGAGGTTATTGATGATACTAGCCGTTTCGTTCATCTCTACCATAAATGTACTCTCGCCTCCCGAAATATTATCGGATGCGCCTACCCTTGTAAATATTTTATCTGTCAATGGAATTTTTGCCGATGATGCTGGCACAAAACTTCCCATATGTGCCATCAGTGTAATCAAAGCCGTTTGTCGGAGTATGGCACTTTTACCGCTCATATTGGGCCCAGTAAGTATAATAAGTTGGTTGCTATTGTTGTCTAAAAAAATATCATTGCTTATATAAGACTCTCCTACTGCTAAGTTTCTTTCTATTACCGGATGTCTGCAATCATTTAAATCCAATTCAAATCCATCGTGCAAAAAAGGCTTTTTATAATTGAATTGCAAGGCATTGTTTGCAAAACAACATAGGCAATCCAACACTGCCATTACATGCCCGTTCACTTGCATGGGGGCAATATAATCCTGTAACTCGTTCAACAATTCTTGAAACAATTGCTGCTCTATCTGAAAAATTTTGTCCTCTGCCCCTACAATTTTTTCTTCATACACTTTTAGCTCCGGCGTAATGTAGCGCTCTGCATTGGCAAGGGTTTGTTTGCGTATCCAAGTTTCAGGCACTTTGTTTTTATGCAGGTTGGTCACTTCCAAATAATAACCAAATACATTATTAAAACTAATTTTAAGAGAAGATATACCTGTGGCTTCCGATTCTTTTTGTTGTAGTTCCAATAAATAATTTTTTCCGCCACTGGCAATTGCCCGCAACTCATCCAACTCGGAATGAATTCCTGTTGCAATCAGTCCTCCTTTATTGGCCGTAGCAGGCGGATTTTCATTGATCTCTTTTACAATTTTCTCCAGAATATATTGACAACTGTTAAGCGAATCTCCCAGTCTTTTTAAATATTCATTAGAGGAGGAAACACATAGTTTCTTAATTTCTTCTGTTTGTGCCAAGCCTCTTGCCACTTGCAATACTTCTCTTGGATTTATTTTTTTGAGAGGCACTTTTGCAGCAAGCCTTTCCACATCGCCCGCTTGTTTTATATGTTTTGCAATTTGCAAACGGGTATCCGATTCTTTAATAAAATATTCTACTGCATTTAGTCTTTCATTTATTCTTGTAAGCTCGTTTAGCGGCATCAGCATCCACCGTTTCATAAGCCTTGCACCCATGGGCGATACGGTATTATTGAGGGTTTTAAACAAGCTACTGTTTTCATTTGGCCCTATCAACTCTAGGTTACGTATCGTAAACCTATCCATCCACAAATGTTCTTCTTTGGTTATGCGTTGCAAAGAAGTAATATGTTGCAAATTTGGATGCTCGGTATCTTTTAAATAATGTAGGATGGCACCTGCAGCAATAATACCCGCCGTCATACCATCTGTACCAAAACCTTTTAGGCTATGGGTCCCAAAATGTTTTAGCAATATTTCATTGGCATATACATCTGCAAAAATCCATTCATCCAATGTGTAAGTAAAAAAAGAATTACCATAGGTCTCTTTAAAATACTTTTGCTTATTGCGCTGAAAAATAACTTCGGCAGGTTGCAAGCTTTGCAATAATTTATCGGTGTATTCCTTATCCCCTTCTGCTATAAAAAATTCTCCTGTAGAAATATCCAAAAAAGAAATACCCGTTTTTTCATCGGTGATATGCAATGCAGCCAAAAAATTATTGGTATTGTGCTCCAATAATTTATCATTGGTGGCCACACCAGGCGTAACCAACTCTGTAACCCCCCGTTTTACGATTCCTTTGGCCGCTTTAGGGTCTTCTAGTTGGTCGCAAATAGCTACTCTATAGCCCGCTTTTACCAATTTGTGTAAATAAGTATCGAGTGCGTGGTACGGAAAACCCGCCAACTCTGCCGAAGCCGCATTGGCCCCATTGCGTTTTGTGAGGGTTATTCCGAGTACTTGTGAGGTAATAACGGCATCTTGCCCAAATGTTTCATAAAAATCGCCCACCCTAAACAACAATATAGCATCAGGGTACTTGGCCTTGATGGCATTGTGTTGTAACATTAAGGGTGTTTCTGTAACTGCTTTAGCCATGGGCGACAAAAATATTGAATTTGTATTGGTTTTACTATTTGTTTATAAACAGTTTATCCAGCATTTAGTTTAACATATCCTTTATTATTGAGCCTTAAACCTATGGCAAATAGACATGTCTATTACTTATCTTTGCAACGCAAAATTAAAAATATAGAAATGAAGAAAGTATACTTTGGATTAATGATAATATCGCTTGCTCTTAATACAATGGCTCAAACACCAAAAGGGATGGGTGCCAGCGACCCTAAGGCAAAAGTAATTTTGGATGCTGTAAGCGCAAAATTAAAAACATATAAAAATGTAGAATCAAAATTCTCCATAAAAATAGAAAATGCGGCTGGAAAATCTATTGGAAAAAAAGCAGGTAGTTTTTGCTTAAAAGGCGCAAAATATAGGATAACAGCAACTGGGCAAGAAGTATTTTCGGATGGCAGCAATTCGTGGACATTGGATAAAGCCTCTAAAGAAGTTACGATTAGCAAAATAGACCCAAGTTCAAATAC
>JANMGS010000099.1:0-4232 GCA_031374745.1 Ferruginibacter sp.
TTACTCTCAATATAATATGCTGCTTCGCTAAGGCAATTTGTATATAATTGTTTTATAAACATGCTTTTATTTTTTTTGCAATTTACAATAAAAAAAAGAGCGAATGATTGCTCATCCGCTCTAAATGCTTTGTTGCTTAAAACTAAGCTACTAAACTTTCTGTAACATCAGTAATTTGATCTATGCGTGTGTAATTTACAGTGTAGTAAATAAATTTACCATCACGCTGTGTAGATACTATTCCAGCTCTACGCAAAATAGCCAAATGCTGAGAAGCAACGGATTGCTCCAAGCGCATACGCACATAAATTTCTGTTACTGTGATTTTTTTCTCTGTTTCTATAAGCGAAAGAATTTGTTGTCTCAACTTGTGGTTAAGTGCTCTTAAAACAAGAGCTCCCTTCTTTAAGTTGTGATAATTAATCTTTAATACACTTGCTTTAGATTCAGGGGCAGATTTAATCTGCAATTCTGGGGTTGCAATCATGTGTTTTCGGGGGATTTTAAGTTCTTGAACAATTAAATTATGATGTAAAAATATACATTATTTTACATATTACAATGCTTTTAAAATAAAAGATGTTGCAACATGGACTCAAGGGTTATAAAATTCCTTTACATATAGGGGCTGTGTATAAGAGGTGTTTGCAAATTGGGCATGTAGAAATTTTTGATATGATATAGCACTCAAGGCATTGTATAAATTTTTTATATAAACATAAAAGGAATTTTCGTTTTTGTTAAAGTTTTTCCATTTCTCCATTCCGCTTCCGAAATAGTAGATTTTTTTTCTCATTTCAATCTCAGAAAAGGATTGCGGGGTTAAAATAATGGCAGAAGGTGCCTTTATTTCCTGTAGGTTTGAGTCATATATGGCGGTAAAAACCTCCATTCTTCTGGCATCAATCATTGGACAATAAAGAAATTCATCTGCTTGAGGCGATTCCATAATCGCAAATTTTGCCATTACTTCTAAAGTGCCTACTGTAATTAGGGGCTTATTAAGCGCATAACATATTCCTTTAGCCGCTGCAAGCCCCACACGCAACCCTGTATAAGAACCTGGCCCAATTGTTACGGCAATTGCATCAAGTGCATTGGCTTTAAGTTGCAGTTTTTCCAAAAGTGCTTTAATAGCTATATGCAAAAAAAAAGCATGCTCTTTTTGTACTGTATTTTCTAAATAATCAAGCATTTTACCATCGCTTGAAATACCAACTGAGGCTGTTTCTAAAGAAGAATCAATATTCAAAATTAAACTCATATAGTATTTTCAATTTCATTTTTCAATGCTGGTGCAGGCTTATAACGCTCTTCTTTGGCAGCCAAAAAAGAAAGTAAAGTATAAATATTTTTAAGACCAATTTTTTTGCCCCATTCACATGGTCCATAGGGATAATTTGTTCCTAGTCGCATTGCAATATCAATTTCATTCTCGGAGCTCACATTTTCGCCTTTAGCAAAATAGGCTTCGTTTATAATCATTGCTATTATTCTAGCACTTACAAATCCAGGCTCATCGGCTACTACAATAAATTTTTTATTTAATTTTTTTAATACGCTTTCCACGTCTATAGACACAATTCCAGCTATTTCCCACAAATTATTTTCCAAAAATCCACTCCAAGCATTTATCCTGATTGTATTTTTGGTAGCATCTAATTCTTTAAGGGTTTTTGTAACAGCATTTATAAATAAGGGGGCTTTTATAGAACTGTAATCTACATCCTCAGTATATAACAAATCAAAATAGGCATCTGCACTTTTTTCCGCTAGAAATGCTTCTATAGAATTTGCTCGCTGCCAAATAATTTCGGTATTTAAATTCTTTAAAAAAATCCAATGCGCTTCTGTTGCCAGTACTACAATCTTCATCGTTTTATTTTCAGCAAAAATACGTGCTAAGAAGATATATTTGTACTCTAAAAATAAATATAGATGAGTAAAGAAATTATTAAAACGGATAATGCTCCTGCGCCTATTGGTCCATATAACCAAGCCGTAAAAGCTGGGAATTTATTATTTGTTTCTGGTCAGATTGCAATAGATCCTGCTACTGGTAATATTTTGAATGCTACTGTTGCAGCAGAGACAGAGCAAGTAATGAAAAATATAGCAGCGATATTGAGTGCTGCAAATGCAGGGTTTGAGCAAATTGTAAAAACAACTATTTTTTTATCGGACATGGCATTGTTTAGCGAGGTAAATGAAATTTATGGTAAGTATTTTGGGGAAGATGCCCCTGCAAGAGAAACGGTAGCTGTAAAAGGATTGCCCAAAAATGTAAATGTAGAAATAAGCGTAACAGCTTTTTTATAATATGATACTTATAACCGCAAAAGCCCATCTGTACCTTATTGAAACCTTTCAAAAAAAAGGCTATGAAGTACTTTATGCGCCTGATATTGTATACGAAGACCTTATTGAAAAAATGCCTCAAGTAGAAGGATTGGTTGTAACTACTAGACTAAAGATTGACAAAGCTTTACTAGATAGGGCTCCTAAATTGAGGTGGATAGGAAGGTTAGGCAGCGGGATGGAATTGATAGACACTGAATATGCAAGTATAAAAAACATACATTGTATAAGTAGCCCAGAAGGAAACAGAAATGCGGTGGCAGAACATGCTTTGGGTATGTTACTAACCATGATGAACAAAATAGTAAAAAGTGCAGCTGAAGTAAAAGAGGGTAAATGGATAAGAGACGAAAATCGTGGAACGGAAATAAATGGTAAAACTATTGGGATAATTGGTTATGGAAATACCGGGGAATCTTTTGCAAAATTACTCTCGTCTTTTAATGTTACCATGCTGGCATATGATAAGTACAAAACAGGTTTTGGTGGTACATTTATTAGGGAAGCATCTTTAGAACAAATTTGTAAATACGCAGATGTTATTAGTTTTCATGTACCATTAAGTAATGAAACTAAGTATATGGTAGATGATTCCTTTTTTGATAAACTAAAAAACAACCCATTTCTAATAAACACCTCCAGGGGCAATGTAATAGAAACGGGCGCATTAATAAGCGCCTTAAAAGAGAATAAGATAAAGGGAGTAGCTTTAGACGTACTTGAAAACGAAAAACTAGAAACGCTCTCTCCATTGCAAAAAGTCCAGTTTGATTTTTTGAATTCAAATGAAAATGTATTGATAACACCTCATATAGCTGGATACAGCAACGAGGCATTTTTGAAGATGAGTGAAGTAATAATTAGCAAGTTAATGGCATTAAAAATGCTATAATTTTCCTTTTTATTCTAAAACAGTTTCCTTATATTTGTAATAACTACAACGCTCCCCACATAAGGAGCGTTGTATTTTTTTTGTAAAACGCTAAAAAGTTTTTATGGCAGATACCAATTATGTAACGCAAGAAAATTTCGACAAAATGCAGGCGGACTTACAACGCATGAAAAGCATCGATAGACCAGCAGCCAGCGCAGCAATAGCAGAAGCAAGGGAAAAAGGCGATCTTAAAGAAAATGCTGAATATGATGCGGCAAAGGAGGCCCAAGGTATGCTTGAAGCAAAAATGAAACATTTGGAAGATATAATTTCTACTGCCCGAATACTGGATGAAAGCACCATTGATACCAGCAGAGTAAGTATTCTTACAAAAGTTACTCTATTTAATGAGGGCACCAAAAAAGAAGTTACTTATCAAATTGTTTCAGAAAACGAAGCAGACCTAAAAGCGGGTAAAATATCTGTAACCTCTCCAATTGGCAAAGGCTTATTGGGTAAAATAGAAGGCGAAATAGCAGAAGTTGCGGTGCCAGCAGGCATCTTAAAATTTAAAGTTATTAAAATTTCTATATAAAATAAATTGTTGAACGTACAACCTTTTATACTTCAAGTGAATGGGTTTTTTATACAAATTTTTTTATTATGACCATATTTTCAAAAATTATAGCAGGTGAAATACCCTGTTATAAAATAAAGGAAAACGACCACTTTCTTGCTTTTTTAGATGTTTTTCCACTAGTAAAAGGGCATGTATTGGTGGTGCCAAAAATAGAGGTTGATAAAATGTTTGATTTGCCCGAAGATATTTTAAGTGAGATATTGTTGTTTTCAAAACCAGTAGCTACTGCTTTGGAAAAAACCTTTGATTGTAAACGATGTGGTATAAGCGTTATAGGATTGGAAGTGCCACACGCACATATGCATTTAGTGCCCATGAACAGCGCAGATGACCTTAATTTTACCAGAGAGAAAATGACAG
>JANMGS010000017.1:0-2898 GCA_031374745.1 Ferruginibacter sp.
GTTTGTTGTTTGGTGGTTGTTGTTTGGTGTTTGGTGTTAGGTGTTAGGAGTTAAGGAGTTAGTGTATTTTGACCTTTAATAATTTTGTTTTATCTCTATTAAATACTTGAAAAAAGAAGTATTAAAATAAAAATAATAAACTTCGAATTAGAAATAACACCAAACAACAAACACCAAACAATTGACAAGAATCATCCTTTCCGTATCGGCAATCCCATTACCGTTCCACATCTACTACAAGTCCGCTTATGTTCATCTGCATAAAAATTTTCCATTACAGGTGGCAGTTGGGTTACAATATCATTTATAACTTTATGTTCTTCATACAATTTATTTCCGCAATTTTCGCAATACCACAAAAATCCATCTTCTTCAGTTTCCCTTACTTTTTCTATAACCAATCCCACTGTATTTGGCCCTCTTTGTGGGGAATGGGGCGTTTTAGGCGGCAATAAGAAAATATCGCCTTCATTTATAGCAATATCTCTAGGCACACCATCTTCAATGATTTTCACTACAATATCGCCTTCTATTTGATAATACAATTCTTCCGATTCGTTGTAATGATAATCTTTACGAGCATTTGGGCCGCCAACAATCATTACAATAAAGTTTTCGGCATTTACATATATACACTTGTTACCCACTGGAGGCTTAAGTAAATCTCTGTTATCAGATATCCACTTTTTCAAATTAAAAGGAGCTAGGATGGCCATATAAGTAAGTTTTAAAATTCAAATAAAGCATAATGTTTTATTATCGAAATATTACAACCGAAAAGTACAACTTTTTAACTAAGTTTGAATCTCAAATTTCTCTATTACGATGAATCTTTCTCTCTTAGATAAAACTGCCCTCATATGTGGTAGTACGCAAGGCATTGGTTTGGCTACGGCTATTGAGCTTGCAGCACTAGGTGCCAATTGTATATTATTGGCAAGAAACGAGACTGCCTTAAACGAAGCTGTAAAATTATTGCCAGCAAATACCAATCAACAACATACAATTTTAGTGGCAGATTTTAGTAAACCATCTGAAGTGAAATCCGCTATTGAAAAATTTATGAAAGACCACAGCGTTCATATTTTGATAAATAATACAGGAGGGCCTGCAGGTGGACCCATTGTAGATGCAAAAGAAGAAGAATTTATCAATACATTTAACCAACATTTAATTTGCAATCATATTTTAACGACAGCAGTTGTGCCATTTATGAAGCAATCAGGTTATGGTAGAATCATAAATATCATTTCTACTTCTGTAAAAATTCCATTAAAAAATTTAGGTGTGTCCAATACCATTCGTGGGGCAGTTGCATCGTGGGCAAAAACGATGGCAAACGAATTGGGTCAATTTAATATTACGGTGAACAATGTTTTACCCGGCGCAACCAATACAACAAGGTTAAAAACTATTATTGAAAACAATGCAACAAAAAAGGCCACCACTATATCCGAAATAGAAAAAGAATTGCAACAAGAAATACCGATGAAGCGATTTGCAGAAGCCAGTGAGATAGCAGCAGTTGTAGCATTTTTAGCATCGCCTGCTGCTGGGTATGTTAATGGTGTAAGCATACCAGTAGATGGTGGGCGAACAGGTTCTATATAAAAAACAAAACATGAATTTAGAAATACCATACCATTTAGAAAATTTTATTGGGGGAAATTTCATTGGGCCATTGAGTGGAAAATTTTTGGATAATATAAATCCAGCAACTGCAGAAATAGTTGGACAAATACCAAATAGTAATGAAAAAGATATTGAAGTAGCGGTAAAAGCTGCTCAAAAAGCATTTGCTGCTTGGAGTATAACGAGTACAGAAAACAGATTTATTGTTCTGAATAAAATTGCAGAATTAATTGATGCAAACTTAGATGCATTGGCTTTGGCAGAAACCAATGATAATGGCAAACCATTGTGGTTGAGCAAGCAAGTAGATATACCAAGAGCTTCTTCCAATTTTCGTTTTTTTGCAACTGCCATTATGCATTTTGCTACGGAGAGTCATGCCATGGAAGATAAAGCCATTAATTATACATTACGACAACCCGTAGGTATTGTTGGCTGTATTTCACCCTGGAATTTACCACTGTATTTATTTACTTGGAAGATAGCTCCAGCCTTGGCTGCAGGCAATTGTGTTATTGCAAAACCAAGTGAAGTAACACCAGTAACTGCATTTCTATTAGCAAAAATTTGCAAGGAGGCGGGCTTACCAGATGGTGTTTTAAATATAGTACATGGTGATGGAAAAAACTGTGGTGAATCCATTGTAAAACATCCAGCAATAAAAGCCATTTCGTTTACGGGTAGTACAAAAGCGGGAGAACAAATTGCGAGCATAGCAGCGCCAATGTTTAAAAAATTATCGTTAGAGTTAGGAGGTAAAAATCCTAATATAATATTTGCAGATTGCAATTGGGAGAAAATGTTGACAGAAACCATTCGATCTTCTTTTGGAAATCAAGGGCAAATTTGCTTATGTGGCAGTAGGATTTTAGTTGAAAAATCTGTTTATGAAAAGTTTAAACAAACTTTTATTGAAAGAGTGACATATTTAAATGTTGGTGACCCACTTTCGCCAAACTCAAAACAAGGAGCCATCGTAAGTAAAGTTCATTTTGAAAAAATTATTAACTGCATTGATATTGCAAAAAAAGAAGGTGGCAAAATATTAATAGGTGGCAATATTGTAAAATTGGAAGGTAGATGCGAGCATGGATATTTTATTGAGCCAACCATCATTGAAGGGTTAGATCAACAATGTAAAACAAACCAAGAAGAAATTTTTGGGCCGGTGATAACAATACAAGCATTTGAAACAGAAGAAGAAGCTTTGCAATTGGCCAATGCTACACAATACGGACTAGCCGCTACTTTGTGGACACAAGATAT
>JANMGS010000042.1:0-8725 GCA_031374745.1 Ferruginibacter sp.
ATTACACAAAAAGGCAGGGCCTATAAGTTTGATGATTTGAACTGTTGTAAGGGATATAAAAGAGAGCACAATAAAACTATCATTACTGCTTTTTTTATAAATGATTATGCACAATCAAATATTTTAATAGATGCTACAAAAGCTTTTTACATATCCAGCGAAAATATAAAAAGCCCTATGGGTGGAAATACAGCTGCATTTAAGACCAAAGAAGCCGCAATAGGTTTTGCCAATAAAAATAATCCTGTCGTAAAAACTTGGGTAGAAATAAATCAATAAATCATCATGTTTAGATTATGCTGTTATAGTATTTTATTGCTACTGTCTAATACGTTAATTGCTAGAACCATAAAAGTAGGCAAGCAACAAAACTTTCTTACAATAAAAAGTGCGTTAGCTATTTCAAAGGATGGTGATACCGTTTTTGTAGAAAATGGATTGTACAAGGAAGGTACTATTGTAATTACTACTGCTATTTTTTTTGTAGGACAAGATTTGCCCATTTTAGATGGCGATAAGAGATACGAAGTGCTTTCTATAAAAGCCAATGGAGTTACAGTAAAAGGTTTTAGAATTCAACATTCTGGCTTAGCTACATTAGATGATCCGGGTGGAATAAAGGTATATGAAAGTAACAATGTGTGCATTCTGGATAATTATTTGTATGATAATTTTTTTGGCATATACATACAATTCTGCAAAAATATTTTGGTAAAAAATAATAAGATTGTAGCTTTTGGTAAAGAGGAACAAGAAATAGGCAATGGTATTCATTGTTGGAAAAGCGATAGCCTGCAAATCATTGGAAACAACATATCGGGTAATAGAGATGGTATTTATTTTGAGTTTGTTACCCACTCCGTTATTTGGCGAAATATTTCTTTTAACAATATCAGGTACGGATTGCATTTTATGTTTTCTAACGACGATGCATATTTTACGAACTATTTTAGAGATAATGGTGCAGGGGTAGCAGTTATGTTTAGTAAAAACGTAGTGATGATGAATAACAGCTTTGAAGAAAATTGGGGTGATGCTGCTTATGGCATTTTATTGAAAGAGATTTCGGATTGCTATATGGGAGGCAATAAATTTACCAAAAATACATCTGCTATTTTTATGGATGGTACCAATAGGATGCGGGTAGAAAAAAATGAATTTAAAGCAAATGGTTGGGGTATGAAAATACAGGCCAATTGTATGGACAATGTGATACAGCAAAATAATTTTATTGGAAATACTTTCGATATTAGCACCAATGGAACTTTAACCCTCAATACATTTAGCGAAAATTATTGGGATAAGTATGAAGGGTATGATTTGAATAAGGATAAAATTGGAGATGTACCTTATCACCCACTAAGTTTATATGCTGTTATTGTAGAAAACAATCCTCCGGCCATGTTGCTCTATAGAAGTTTTATGGTTTCGCTCTTAGATAAGTCAGAAAAAATAATACCAAGTCTTACGCCAGATAATTTTATTGATTTAAAACCCCGCATGCAATCACTAAAGTTATGATAGCTATAAAAAATTTATCGAAGAAGTTTGGAAAGTTTGAAGTGCTTAAAAATATCAATCTTCAGCTTCACAAAGCTGAGTGCATTGCGTTGATAGGTCCTAATGGTTGTGGAAAAACCAGCCTAATAAAATGCATACTGGGGATGGTAATACCTAATAGCGGCGATATTTTATTCAACAATAAATCTATTAAAAAAGACATTGATTACCGAAAACATATTGGATACATGCCTCAAATTGGACGTTATCCCGAGCACATGACGATAGGGCAAATCATTAGCATGGTAAAAGGTATTCGAAATTCAAAGGAATCATTGGATGAAGATTTATATCATCGCTTTGGAATTGAAAAGCTATTAAACAAACGGATGAGTACATTGAGTGGGGGCACCACACAAAAAGTGAGCGCTACCTTGGCTTTTTTGTTTGATCCAAGCGTATTGATTTTAGATGAATCCACTGCAGGCTTAGACCCTTTGGCTGCAGAAATACTGAAAGAAAAAATTATTGCAGAAAAGGCAAAGGGAAAATTGATATTAATCACATCTCATTTGCTCAGTGAGTTGGATGGATTGGTAAGCCAAATTATTTTTATGCAGGAGGGGCAAATGGTCTTTCATAAAGAAGTGGAATCCATCAAAAAAGAAACGAAAACAGATACGATTTCCAATGCCATTATTCATATTTTAAAACAACCAGTATATGAATAGGATTTTGAAATATATTATGCTGGATATAATGAAGAATAAGATTGTAATAGTATATGCCATGGTACTTGCCTTGTTTTCGTGGAGTGCTTTTAGCTTAGAAAACAATGCATCTAAGGGCTTGCTTACGCTGTTGAATATTGTTTTACTTACGGTGCCATTGGTTGCTATTTTATTTTCTACTATTTACATTTACAACAGCAGCCAATTTATAGAACTACTGGTGAGTCATCCTATAAAAAGAAGAAAAATTTGGTTGAGTCTATTTTTTGGGCTGGCTATTAGTTTATCATTGGCTTTCTTGTTAGGCGCAGGTATTCCAATTTTGTTTTTTGCAGATTTACCAAAGGCATTAATGATGATTTCGGTGGGCACTTTGATAACCATCATCTTTATTGCCATTGCTTTTTTAAGTACCATTTTAAGTAGAGATAAAGCCAAAGGGATTGGAATATCGATTCTTTTGTGGTTGTACTTTGCTTTGTTGTTCGATGGCTTGGTGTTGTTTTTATTATTCCAGTTTGCCGATTATCCAATAGAAAAAACGATGGTTGGTATAACGGCATTAAGTCCAATAGACCTTGCCCGTATCTTAATTTTATTACAGTTAGATGTTTCAGCTATGATGGGTTATACAGGTGCCATTTTTAAAGATTTTTTTGGAACCAGTTTTGGTTTGTTTATTTCATTCATGCTACTTGTACTGTGGATTGTAATTCCATTCGGTATTTCGCTCATAAAATTTAAACGTAAAGACTTATGATTATTAAAGATATTTTGACACAAATAGAAACGGCTGTACATCCAGTAGCAAAGGCAATTCACAAAGGAGAACATTTTAAAGTGTTGGCCATTGGATTTAAAAAAGGAATGATTTTAAAAGAACATACAACAGCTTTGCCTGCAAAATTAACTGTACTCTTTGGTGAAGTATTGTATAAAGAAGGCGTTATTGAAAAAACACTTCTGCAATACGATGAAACGGAAATTCCGGTCGGTAATGTGCATTCGGTGGAGTGTATCGAAGATGCTTTGTGTTTATTGACACAAGGATAAATCTAAAAATTGATAAAATGAAAACCGATATAAGTAATAGGAAAGATATAGAGCTGCTCATCAATTCTTTTTATGATAAGGTAAAAGTAGATGCCGTTATTGGTTATTTTTTTGATAAGGTGATTCCGGTGAATTGGGAGAAACATTTGCCTACCATGTATAATTTTTGGGAAAATATTGTTTTTAATTCAGGCGGGTACGAGGGAAATCCTATGATACAGCACCAACACCTTCACCAGCTTAGCCCTATGACCAAAGCACATTTTGACCAATGGTTGCTTTTATTTACTGAAACGGTAGATGATCTATTTGTTGGTGATAAAGCTACATTGATAAAGCAAAGAGCCATCAGCATTGCTACAGTAATGCAAATTAAAGTGCTACATGCTTGAACTATATCTTTTTAATATTGCGCTTAGTAGTTGCTTCTATTTTGCTAGCTGGCCTTTAAATATTATTGCGGCTTTTGTAGCTACAACCTCTATAAGACAATAATCCTACCATTATTAAAACGCAAAAAAAATTTTGAACCTGATGGAATACTTGCTTTGCTTATTCAAATTATTACTGGCGTTTTAGTCGTATATCATTACAATGTAACAATTATAAATTGGTTTTCTTTTTCGATTTGTTTCAAAAAAAGTAATCACCATCAAACCTATTTTTGATCAACATTATTGCAATAGCCATGTTGGTAAAGGCACTTTTATTAGAAAGATAGGCATATAAAAAAGCAGCACCTTTACAGCACTGCTAATTTTCAGATTCTCAAAGCTATTTATTATTTTGGTAAAAGCACGTCTCCAATAATATGTATAATGCCATTTGATGTAGGAATGGAAGCAATAATTTCCGACCCATTTACAAAAGTTTTATTGTCTTTTTTGGTAATTTTTACTTTACCCCCATATACCATATCAAATTCTTGTCCATCATTCATGTATTCAATCTTGAGTGTACCTACATAAGTGTGGTAGCCAAGTATGTTTGCTAAGTCTGCTTTTTTCTCGGGTTTCAAAAGTCCTTCAACTGTGCCTTTTGGCAATTTGTCAAAGGCTGCATTGGTAGGTGCAAAAACCGTAAATGGTCCCGCATTACTTAATGCATCTACCAAGCCTGCCGCTTTTACTGCAGTTACAAGTGTAGTATGATCTTTACTTGCTACAGCAGTTTGTACAATATTGGGACTAGAGGTTTCATCTTTTACTGCAGATTGCCCAGCTTTGTTTTCCGTTTGGTTATCTTTTGTAGCAGTGCTTGAAGTGGTTTCATTGTTTCCATTGCAACTTATAATTATGCAACCAAGCATAATAGAAGCTGTTGATAAAATCTTTCGCATGTGAAGTAAGTTTTGTTTGTAAATTTTATACAAAGTAGGTAGTAAAAAATTTATACTTTATGATTGTAATCACATTGCAAATAATATTTTAAAATCAATATACTTTTCTACATTCTATTACTTTAAAATTATTTTTTTTCTCTTTCACAAGTATTCATCCCAAACAAACTATACAAAGGACAGTTACCTGTAAAAGAAGTTATGAATGGCACCAAAGCCAACAAACCCCACCAAGTTTTATAGTAATATCCTGCAAAGGCTATGATGATGCTCAATATCATTCTGATTATTCTGTCTGTTTTACCAATATTCTGTTTCATATAAAGAGATTTTATGGAGTTAGAACTTTTTGTTTTATCATGTTTTTTACAATAATTTTTCCGTAATCATGCCCCAATGATTCGGTATCAGTTGGGTTGAATGTTTGTGTTTGTACAGAGTATAATAATTTTTGTGTATTCATATCGTACAAGTTACTTTCCCAAAAATATTTTGTATTGGTTACATAATAACCTGGCTCGTAAATGCGAGTATATAAGCGCTCCCTATACCCCCAAAAGCCTCCCGACCTATAAGTATATGTAGGAGGAATATACTGACGCTCCTTTTCTTTGTCTAGTAAAACAATCGTAAGCACAGCATCTACACCACTATTTTTTAATTTCACAATGGCTGCAGCAGTATCTCCTTGCTTGTATGCATTTGGGCCATATTCTTGTAAAGAGGAAACAGCATTGTGACCTGCATCTTTCAAATCGCCTACGATATGGTTTTCCATTTTTTCTTGTATAGAACGATCGGCTTCTCTGATAATACCAATTACCATTATTTTATTGAATTTTCGGGCTACGGCTTTTTCATCTTTCCAAGAGGTTGTTATTTTTGAACTATTGCAACTTAGTAAAAATGAAATTAAGCATATACCAAACCAATGTAATTTTTTCATTTTATAAGTTTTAAATTGAATTGTAAATTAGAATTAATCTGCTTTTAATAAAATGACAGCAATCATAGGTGTAGAAAAGAAGTATCAGCTATTGTACTATTTTAATGACTATCCACTATGTGTAGCATTGTCTATATTTTTTTAAAATAAATATTACTTCTTACTATTTTGAACTACTTACAGCTTTGTTAATACTTATTTGTTTACCCAAACTGTAGCATATTTAAAAAGAGGGGGTAAAAGGGTGCAGCTGTGCCCATTTTTTAGCCACAGATGCACCCTTTTACATTATAAAAAGACAGCGTCTTCTTTTCAGTCTTAATGAAGTATGCCTTTTGGATGTAACAAAGAAACAATATTTGGACAAGCTTCTTTTTCCACCAAAAAGCAGATAGTCGTTAATATTTTAAGATAGGTGGGGATTTGAATTCTATTACAATTAATAATGATAGAAGCAATATGAACCAACCAAGTCTATGCTAGGTATGTAAAGGATAATAATAAAGAAAGCAGTAACAAAAATATGCTACTGCTTCTTTTAATCAAGGGGGTCTTCCAAAACAATCTTTATTCAATTTATTCTTCTCACATTGTTTAAATGAAAAGGTTATTAATCTGTATATCTATGCCCTGCATTTATCCAGTTTGTAATGGTTGCTTTTTCTGCAGCAGTAAAAAATGTTTGGGGGCTTTTTGGCATTTTTACCCAGCCGGGCGTATACAAAACGGTCGTTTTGTTTATCTGATCCCAGTAGGTTACAATGCTACAATTTGCATCAAAATTATATCCTGCAGCACTTCCACCACTCATATGGCACCCACTTCCACTGCATCTATTTGTTATCAATATGCGTACCGCTGCAAATGTGGGTCCTTGTGGAACTACGCCTATCACAATAGATTTAGTATTGGTACATCCATTCGCATCTTTTGCACCAACTAAATAAGTGCCGGCATTGAGCGCTGCAAACAAGCCACTGGCCTGGTATCCTCCACCATTTAAATTATAAGTAAACCCAGTAGAGCCTGTTGCGGAAGCAGTTATGCTTCCATTATTTGTTGGAGTTATACATGGCGTTGTATTTACAAGCGTATGGTTTATTACAATCGTTATGTTTGTACAAGGGCTAGTAGCCAAAAGTGTTACCAATGTAGAGCCTACACAACCATTGGCATTTTTTGCAGTAATTGTATAAGTGCCAGCCGCAAGATTAGTAAATGTTCCGCTCGCTTGAAAAGTACCATTATTAATGCTATAAGTAAAACCTGTACCACCTGTTGCAGATGCGGTAATGCTTCCGTTTGAAGAGCCAGTTGTTGGATTTACTTGCGTACTCGTAACAACCACTGTAACACCAGCACAAGGATTGGTTGCAGCTAGAGTAACTTGCAATACACCTAAACAGCCATTCGAATTTTTTGCTGTTATTGTGTAAGTGCCTGCCGCAAGATTACTAAATGTACCACTGGCTTGATACGTCCCATTATTTAAACTGTATGTAAAACCAGTACCACCAGTTGCTGTAGCTGTTATACTTCCGTTTGTATTTCCAGTGGTTGGATTCACTTGTGTAGCAGTAACAGCAACCGTTACGCCTGCACATGGGTTTGTAGCACCCAATGCTACTTGTGCAATACCTATACAACCATTGGAACTTTTTGCTGTTACTGTATAATTGCCAGTAGCCAATCCTGTAAACGATCCACTTGCTTGGTAAGGACTTCCATTTAAACTAAATGTAAAACCTGTACCACCCGTTGCAGTTGCAGTGATAGACCCATTTGTTTGGCCCGTGGTAGGATTTACTTGTGTAGTACTCACTACAATTGTTACACCTGCACAAGGGTCTGTTGCAGATAAAACTACTTGTGCAATACCCACGCATCCGCTCGTATTTTTCGCAGTAATAGCATAGTTTCCTGCAGCTAAATTATTAAAAGTTCCACTTGCTTGATATGCGCCATTGTTCAAACTATACGTAAATCCTGTTCCCCCTGTTGCAGTAGCGGTAATGGTTCCATTGGATTGATTGGTTGTAGGTTGTACTTGTGTTGTTGCAACCAAAACGGTTACGCCCGCACATGGGTCTATGGAACCTATTGTTATTTGTGAAGATAATCCGATACAACCTGTAGCACTTTTTGCGGCTACTGTATAATTACCTATTGGCAAATTGGAAAACACAGGGCTGGGTTGAAATGCTCCACCATTTATGCTATACGTTAACCCTAGTGCTCCAGTTGCAGTTGCAGTAATAGAACCATTTGATTGATTTGCGGTGGCATCAACTTTTGTTGTTGTAACTGTAATGACAACGCCTTGGCAAGGATCGTTTGCTCCAATCGTTACTTCTACAGAATCTATACAGCCAGTAGAGTTCTTACCTACAATTTTATTTACAGAAAATGGAGCAAGTCCGGTAAAGGTTGCAACATCCGAAAAAGCACCACCATTGATGCTAAACAAAAAACCTGCACCTCCTTTTGCAGTTGCGGTTATTGTTCCATTTGAAATATTTTGGGTTGCATCTGTTTTGGTAGCCGTTACTTTGAAATTTATCATATCACAAGAAATGGGTATCTCATGCTTGCAGGTAACCATTAACAAGGACAGCATAAACAGAAATACTACAATGGATGTGGCTTTTAGCTTCTTCATAAAAATGGATTTGTTAGTTAATAAATTTGAGTTTTATTGCATAAAAATTATTTAAACTTATGTATCCAACTTTTTATGCTTTTTTATTTGAAAAACCCTCGACAAATTGAACCCCCATCTTATTTCTCCTTTACCCCATGTATTGGAAGTTTCAGTGATAAAAGCTCGTTCGTTCATACCGGTAGAATTGGAGAAGTGCAATTGAAAAACATGCCCACCTGTTTCTATATCTATTCCAACAGCTAAAGGATTGTAGTTTACTTTTTCAGTGATGCCATTTATTAAGTAAAAATAATCCCATGTAAAAGCCATACGTTTTGTAAACTTTAATCTACCGCCTACACCTACTGAATAAACATTATTGGGTTGTGTTTCGTAAGGAACAATATTGTTGTGCACCATGGTTGGTGTAACCTGAAGGGTAAACGCTTCGCTAAATTTCCTTCCGATACTGGTTTGAAAATAATAGGCAAGCCTAGAGCTAAAAAAGTTTTGTA
>JANMGS010000050.1:0-5982 GCA_031374745.1 Ferruginibacter sp.
CACAAAACTTCCATATTCAACTATTTGTAAATCTTCATTGGCTTGAATGGTTGTGTTGTGTTTCCAAATATACATACTGTCTTCAAATGTTGCATAACAGGGATTTGGGTAATGATTCGCACTAATTTCACTTGGTAA
Organism: Ferruginibacter sp.; assembly: GCA_031374745.1. GTDB lineage: Bacteria > Bacteroidota > Bacteroidia > Chitinophagales > Chitinophagaceae > Ferruginibacter. The sequence goes on from JANMGS010000050.1 coordinate 139, forward strand.
ATCTCTTAATTTATCTGGGAATAGTCTGTTAGATGGCTTAGTCCCATCTTTGAAATTTAAAGCGTTGGTGATTGTGGCTGGGTTTGTGGGGGAATTAACTACATTGTTGTCTGATTGGTGCTGGGTGCATGAGGTAACCATTAAAGTAACCAAGATGAGCTGTAGAATGAAATGTTTCATAATGTATGTTTTAATTTTGAAACACAAAAATAGCCAGTGAATTGGCGGAGAAAGACCTGATTCCCGTTTTGAGACTTGTAAATAGATAAGCCTTAATTAATTTAAAATGAGGGATTTTAAAACATATTTCTTAATTTGGGACCTCTTCCATCTCCCTTTTTATTTCATTAGGGGTAAAACCTGCTATTTCTTTGAAAATTCTATTGAAACTTGATTTGGAGTTAAAGCCACATTCATATGCTAATCCCATGATGGACAAATGATCAAAATTGCCTGAAATTTTTTTCTTTTTAAAAAGATCAACCCTATACTCATTGATGAAAAGCGAAAAGCTTTTTTGAAGTCCATTATTTATGGTATAAGATATTGTTTTGGTACTATATCCAAGTTTTTTTGCCAGGTCTGCAATGGTAAGTTCTTCATTCAGATACATTTCGTCCTTCTCCACTATTTCAATGATGCTGTTTAAAAGATCACCGTTTATTTCTTTAGGTATTTCAATTTTTCTCTCCTTAGCAATCGCAAGATTGTCAGCTTCCTTATCAACAAGGATACTTTCTTCGTTTGACACAGGTGCGGTAATGCTGTGTAAATTATCTTGTACTCGGCTTAGTGTATTTTGTTTGACTGCATAGGCTGCAATTGTAAAAATGATGATGCATCTTATAAAATCGCTTGGAAAATAATTCTGTGATATGTTAAAGCTATAAGATATCAGGATAAAAATTATTGCTATAGCATAGTATGCCATAAAAACATACAGTAATTTTTTTAGCCATTGAAGTTCGAGCTTATCTGTGTTAGAATAAAAATCGTTGAGTTGCTGTTTATAAAAAGCTATTTCTTTAAACGACATAAAGAGATACACAGTTACAGAAATATAGGTTACTAAAGTTTGGAATGGATCAATAAAAGTCCTGTAATAGTTGGTGTAAATCTCATACTTGACAGCGCCGTTTTGTACAAAACAAACACTGAAAAATAGAAACTGAATTACTACCGGTAAAAGGTGAAAAAAGACATGTTTTTTAGCAAGCGGTTTTAAGAATAGGAGCCTGTTTATAAAAAGGTACAAAAGGGGGCCTATACCAAATGATAGAATAACCGGCAAAAAATAGAGATGGGGCTTTTGGTTGTAAATACCAGTTGCTATTAAAAAATTGTGAAGTAGAGTGGCTACACAAACCAATACCAATACTGCCAAATATACGTTGGCTTCTTTATTAGATTTTATTGTGAATAAGCGAAGAGCGGCCATAACAGCAACCACCATTCCTACAATTAATAAAACTACATCAAGGGTAAAAAGAATGGTCATTGTTGGTGCAATAAATGTTTATATAGCGCTTTCTAATTGCTGAAGGGTAACAAATTCCAATGCTTTTTCATGAGTGGCATGTAAATTTACTGGGGGTGCTACTCCCGCATCAAAAGCTTCTTTCCACCGCAATGCACACAAACACCAACAATCTCCTGCTTTTAGACCAGGAAAATTATGTTGAGGAGCTGCAGTTATAAGATCATTGCCTTTGGTTAAAGAAAATGCTAAAAAATCATCTGTCATTGTTGCAGCAATTACATGTTTGCCTGTATCGCTTGCACCAGTAGAACAATATCCATCTCTGTAGTAGCCAGTTAAAGGCAATGTGCCTGCAATACTTAGTTTTGCACCTAAAACATTTTTTTCTTCTTTTATTTGATCAGCAATCATAATTTGTTATTTTGAATCCTAACATCCATTGCGGTATAAAGTTAATGGAATTATCATTTTTCGAATAAATTATTTATCGGTTTGTGGGGACACAAGCCGAAACATACTTTTACCATTATTCCCTAGCCGTGATGAATGGTCCCAAACAGCATTTCACCATTAATGCTTAGCCTTTGAGCGTATCTGTACGCAGTACCCACTTCAATTTCAATTTGTATAGCCTTTCGAAAAAAAAATCCGCCTTCCTTGCAGAAAACGGATTTACAATAAAGCGCTTAAGTTATTTAATTTTTTGCAACGATTTGGCACTGGCGTTTTGGCCTATAAAAGTGGCTAAGTCGCCAAGCGTATTCAAACTACCGTAGTTGTTGGCCACCGTGGTAAGTGGTATTTGGTAATGCTCGGCTACCAATACCTGCAGTGCTGTTTTCATTAAATTGCTTTGTGCAAACGAATTTAATTTCGTGTCTTCATTAAAACTTGATAAGCCATTGTTTTGGGCTAGGCTTTGAAAAGCGGTACTGCCGCCAAGTGTGCCGAGTATAGATTTTAATAGCTTGGATAGCAAGATGAGCCCCACCACTGTAGCCACTGTTTTTACTACAGTGCCGGTGACTCCTCCACCACCTAAAATATCTTTGGTGGTATTTTTACTCGAACTGCAACCTACAAAAGTTGCGCTGCCCAGCGATAGCAGCATAATAGCTGTGTAAATCTTTTTCATCGTATTTGATTTTTGTGGTTAAAAATTTTATTTGATTATCCCCTTGCAATGCGGATGCCTAAATGACCAGCGGCGGAAGAATTTTATGGTAATTGTGAATTCCTTCACATTTGTGGTAGTCATTTTATTGGGTATTATGGCGCTTAATATTAGTAAACATTTTATAATTATAGCCAGGATATTAACTTAGCATCTCAGTGATAGGAGTTGTGTAACCCCATTTTCTTGACTGGGAAATGCAACCCGGAGATATCATTCATACACACATACTATCTATGCATCGAATGGGTCTGAGCTTTCTGCAACCTACCAGGATGTAAAATAAATTGTATTTTAGTGCGAAACCTAGCTTTTTTCTTAGTAAAATCTTACAGACAAAACTTACCGTAAATGAACAGAGAAATGAACATATCATATGCTGCTAAAAAAATAACATGAATCTACTAACCTTCCTTTTACCGGTAATACTTTCCTCCCCTCCAAAGCCATACAAATTATTCTTTGGTAAGGGGGCAGACAAAACCAGCAATTGGTCTATACTTAGCGATAATGTGATGGGAGGATTGTCCGATGCATCGATAGCTTATGAGAACAGTTCGGTGGTTATAAAAGGAAATGTTTCGTTGAAAAATAGGGGAGGGTTTGTTTCAATAAAATCACGTTTTGGAAAACTCGACCTGTCTTCCTTTAAAACAGTGAAAATAACTTTTAGGTCTAGCAGCCAGATTTATGCTTTTACCATGGAAAATAGTGAGCGTTGGTATGAACCAGCTTATAAGCATACATTTAGTGCCCAAAAAATAAATACATGGGAAACCGTTTCGCTGAAGTTAGATGATTTTGTAGAAGAAGTAATAGGAAGACCAACCGGTAATAAGGTAGATAAATCAATAACAGAAAGCATACTCAGGATAGGTATTTCTACCAATGAAAAAAGGGAAGGTCCCTTTGAGTTGGAAATTGAATCGATTGAATTTGTATAAGTATATTATTTATCAGTTTTTTATAGGCTCATCCATTCGCCTATAATATTGTTCATTCTCTTGCAGTTTCAATGCTGTGTACATCCTGCTAATCTTATTTCCTACCATACGATTGCTTAGGCCTCCATTTGTGGGAACATAGTTTTTTAAATTTTGTTATTGGCGGTTACCCATTTTCCGTTTGTCTTGCTATCTTTTCTTTTAAGCATCCGCTTCCGTCTATTGCACAATAAAAGCCCAATAAAATTCCTTCTGTTCAGCGTAGCCCCGATGGGCAGTAGTAGCTGCCGCAATAAAAGGAATGTAAGTATGGAGGTTTTGCTGCGGCACCTGCCTTTGCCGGTAGGCAGGCTACTATAGAAAGCGGGAAACCAACGCTCCCACTAGCCAACTTCCTCCTGCTCCTTCTTCCAACTAGTTCACCAACACCGTACCTTCCACCAATTTTTTTCCGTCCATATCAAAAAGTACCACAACGTAATACCCGCTGCTTGGCTTTTGTAATTGGATATTTTGTATGCTGTACGCACCTGTAATGCTAAATTCTTTTTTGTAAACAAGAGCTCCTTTAAAATCGTACACAACAATACTGCGCTTGGTGTTTGTATTACTACTGTTATAATAAGATACTTTAAATGTGCCATTGTTGGGCGTAGGGAATATAAATAGTTTATTGCTTTCTGTAGCTGTAATGGCAATGGTTGTAGATGTATTTATGCATTGCAAACTACTTGGGTATATTTCTTTTACAATGGCAGAATAGTTTCCAATTTCGTTTATCGTAACAGGATAATTGTTTCCTGTAACGGTAAGTGGGGTTGTGTTGTAAAACCAATTTGTTGTAATGATTCCACCATTGGAAGCACTTGTGGTTGCTGTAAGCACAGTGGTTTGTGCCGGCAACAAGGTTGTAAATGGTGCGGCTATTAATGTAATGGAAGGTAAAGCCCTCACTGTTAGTTTTGCTGCATTGGAAATAGTAGGCGTAGTACAAGAAGCACTTGTTAAGAGACAACGATAGCGATTATTGTTCATGCTAGTTGTAAGATTGGCAACAGAATAACTTGCGGCATTTGCGCCATTTATATTATTAAATGTTACACCTACGTCGGTACTTATTTGCCACTGGTAAATTATTGCTTGTGGGCTTGTACCTGCAACAGTAAAACTAGCTTGCGTGCCTGCACAATTTTCCGTATCGGATGGTTGGGTTGTAATTGTTACGCCGCTATTTACGGTAAGTGTAACACAATTTGTTGTGATGTTTCCGCCACAAGTTGATGTGGATACTATGCAGCGATAATATGTAGTTACTACTATATTATTTTCCGTCAAACAAGAATTGGTAGCTGTTGCAATATTGGCCCACGACCCATTGCAACCAGTTGTATTTTTTTGCCATTGGTAAGTTAAATTACTGCCTATAGCTGTTACACAAAATGTATTTGGCTGCCCTGCGCAAATGCTGGCACTTGTAGGTTGTGCAGTTATTGTGATGGCTGTATTTACATTAAGTGTAGCAGGGGTAGAATTTGTACTGCCACAAACGGTGCTAGCTTGGCAGCGATATACATTTCCATTAAGCAGATTGGTAACTGCAGATAAAACAAGCGTTGCGTTGGTAGCTCCAGTAATATTAGCCCAAGTACTGCCTCCATTTGTACTCACTTGCCATTGAAAATTTGTGGCAGTAGCAGCGACAATGGTGAAGTTAACATTTACTCCTTCACATACCGTTTGTCTAATTGGTTGCAATGTAATAGCAGGGCTTGCACCTGGGTTTATTACAAATGAAATAGTAGCCGTTTGATTATTGGCACCTGTAGCAGTGCCTTGCAGATTTATATTGTATGTACCCGGCGCCAATGTATTTGCGTTGTTTAGTGTAACAATGGTGCTACTACCCGGCGCAATAGGATTGGTACCAAAAGTTACATTGGCGCCGGCCGGCACTCCCGAAACTACTGAGAGTGTGATTGGATTTGCAAAACCGTTTATAGCATTTGTGCCTAGTGTGACAGACATGGTTGCTGGTGCTACGCATGTAGCAGTAGATGGGGTAGTATTATTAAAAGTAAAACCTCCTGCAAATAGTGTTGGGACAAATACAGTGCTACCTGTAGATAATGTTCTTGCACTATCATCATACAATACAGTGGTGGGTGTGAAAGATAAATCGTACGATAACAAATTACCAGCAATGGGTGCGCCGAGCCCGTTGCCTGCATATGATAAATTTCCAGCAC
>JANMGS010000116.1:0-2102 GCA_031374745.1 Ferruginibacter sp.
GGAGATGTTTTTGAAATACCAAAACCGCCCGAAATATCAATCATCACATCATTGCTTATCAAATAGGTTAATCCGCCATCTGCACGATGATCGGATGCTTGTTTTTGTGGGGCAAAGCCATATAATTCGATATAAGCACCAAGTTTTTCTGTAATGCTCATGCCAGTTGTAAGCGTATAAAGAAAAGTTGGCTCAGGTGTTTCTCCATCCCACTCCGCACCAAGGTTGTAAGCCAGTGTAAATTTTTTACTTAATGTATGTTGCATATTAAATCTAAAAGATGGTGCATAGTAACTTGCTTTAAACTTTGTAGATGCCGCATTGGGAATAGCCAAATGGCCTATAAAACCAGTTGTTGGAATAATACCCTTTTCTTCGCTCACGCTTACCTTAAAGCCAATTATGGTAGGTACCAAGCCCGATACTTTATTACCCAAATATTTTATCGTATTGGCTTCTGTTATCAATCTAAATTCAACATTTTTATTTATACCGTATTTCCAAAGTATGGTTGGGAGCGTAATGGACTTGTTATCCTTATCAATGTTTTCATAGGTAAATCCATTCTCCGCTTGAATAAATCCTTTAGGCGTTATAAATGGGCATTCTGTTTGGTCTGGCCTATCGGTTTGTATAGAGGTTTGTGCCTGCAACTTTATAAATAATATTCCAAACAAACAAAACAGTAACAATTTTTTCATGTATTTATTTTGCACAAAGTTAGGCGGGACTAACAATTAAAAAAATATTTATTTTCATCATTTTTCCCAAATGTGAAAACCATTTTCCCGATAGCGATGCTGTTTAGAACAATATGTAGAGACTTTTGCAGCCAAAAGAAAAAACGATGTATAAAAAAATAGGAATTGCGATTTGTGTATTTATTTTACAAAATGAAATTTGTGTAGCACAGGTAAAAGAAACAACTAAAACAGAAGATAGTAGCCATATAAAATATTTACAAGATATAACAATAGTAGGCCGAAACAGTAAAACTGATTACCAACAAATGCCCGAAATTGTTGGTGTAAATATTTATGCAGGTAAAAAAAGTTCCTTGATTGTAATGGACAATGTGCAAGGCAATGTGGTTACCAATAATATGAGGCAAGTGCTAGCAAAAGTACCAGGCATACATATTTGGGAGAGCGATCCTAGTGGCATACAAATTGGTATTGCGGCCCGTGGGCTTAGCCCTAATAGAAGTTGGGAATTTAATGTACGCCAAAATGGTTATGATATTGCTGCCGATCCTTTTGGATATCCAGAAGCCTACTACAACCCACAATTGCAAGCCGTGCAGCGTGTAGAAATTGTAAGGGGGCAAGGTGCTTTGCAATATGGCCCACAGTTTGGTGGTATGGTAAATTATATTTTGCGCAATGGCAGCGAAATAAACAAACCCATAGAATTTGAAACACAACAAACCCTAGGCAGCAATGGCTTGTTTAATAGCTACAATGCCATTGGAGGAAAAAAAGGAAAAGTAAATTATTATAGTTTTTTCGATCATAGAAATGGTAATGGCTGGCGAGAAAACAGTAGCTATTTTACCAATGCAGGTTATGGTACCGTAACGTATAGCTTTACAGAAAAATTTTCGCTTACAGCAGAAGTAATGCGCTCACAAATACGTAGCCAACAGCCAGGTGGCCTCACCGATGCGCAAGTACAAGCAGATGCGCAACAAAGTTTTCGCAGCCGAAATTGGTTTGATATTACATGGACCACGCCAGCCCTTATTGCCAAATATAAAATAAACAACAAAGCTACTTGGAACACAAAATTGTACGGTACCATTGGCGATAGAAACAGCGTAGGTTTTTTACAACCTATTACAGTTGCTGATAATATAAATGCTACCACACTTTCTTACAACAATAGGGTAGTAAATATTGATAACTATAGAAACTTTGGTTTAGAAAGCAGGATACTCGCTGAATATAATATCGGCAAAATGAAAAATACTATTGCTGGAGGTATACGTTTATACACGGGTAGAACATCCCGTAGAGCAGATGGAAAGGGCACTGCCGGAACAAATTATGATATAACTACGCTAGCTGTTTATCCCAGAGACGTACAATTTAATTCTAAAAATG
>JANMGS010000072.1:0-2269 GCA_031374745.1 Ferruginibacter sp.
GCATAGGCAATCATATTGGCCAAATAATTTCCAGATGGTCCTCCTGGGTCATATATCCTTCCAGTGGAGTCAGTATTTAAAAATATAATTGTGCTGTTATTCACCATTGTTTTTGTTTGCGCCACAGTGGGTGCAGTATTCGTAGCTGTTGTTGGCGTTGTTACTAGTAGGTTGCCTTGTACCTGCAGTTTGTTGAGCGGCTCATTGGTGCCAATGCCTACGTTTTGTGCAATCACGATTTTTTGCATGGCAATAAACAAGAGTAGGGTAATAATTTTTTTCATAATTGGAATTTTATTTTCTTTTTAATAACTCAATTTCTTTTTGCATTAGATCTATTAATTGTTGCTGTTGTAGTATTAATTTTTCCAAGCTGTTTTGTTTTTGAATAATAGCCTTTACTGCTACCAGCGTTACCCCTGAAATATCAATAGTGCTTATTACTTTATCATCACCCTGTACACCCAATCCAAACAATGTTTTAAAGTCCTGCGCCATAGGGCCGATATGGGTTTCTGTAACACGGGTGCCTTTGTAATTCCACTGCGTTACGGGGAGTAAAGAAATTTTTTGCAGCACATCTTCGCTGTTCAATTCTGTAAAATTTTCTTTGAGGTTTACATCCGAGGCATTCGTCCATACACCACCTGCTGTGAGATAAGCACCATTACCATTGGATGCACTTGTTCCTACCTGAAAAACACCATTGGTAACAGAAGATCGTCCAAAACCCCAATCTGTAACGCTGCTATTTCCAAACATCATTGCATTGCTGGTACTAACTGCGGAATTTGTTCCTATGCAAGTTGCATTGGTAAGATTGGCCGCCAGCAAATCTGCGCTAAAGCCTATAGCAATATTTGAACTGCCGGTGGTATTTAATATTCCTGCATTATAACCAAGTGCAACGTTGTTGGCGCCGGTATTTACCTTCAATGCCTGAAAACCTACAGCGGTATTGCTGTTTGCAGTAGTATTGGCATTTAAAGCAAACTCACCGATGGCAATGTTGTTATCACCCGTTGTGTTGGCGAAAAGTGCATTTGATCCTATGGCAACATTTGAATTACCGGTAGTATTGTTGCGAAGCGTCTGATATCCTAAAGCATTATTTTTTGTGCCCGAAGTGTTGCTGCGTAAAGCTATCGCTCCAAATGCATTATTAAAATCGCCAAAGGTATTGGCATAAAGTGCTTCATCACCAAAAGCGCTATTGGACTGGCCGCTGGTATTTAATAACATAGCACTGTTGCCAAAAGCATTATTAAAGAATCCCTGGTTATTAAACATTAAGGATTGGAAGCCGTATGCATTGTTAGAAGAACCAACCGTATTATTATACAGTGAAAAATACCCGGTGCCGGTATTGCTAGAACCTGTGGCATTGGTAAACATGGAATAATATCCGAGCCCTGTATTATAGCTGCCAGTTGTATTAGCAAACAATGCACTACCGCCTACTGCAGTATTAGCTACTGCATGAGTAGATAAAGTGGCGCCATTGCCATTGTTGCGTAATGCATTAAATCCAACAGCTACAAGATTACTTCGGGTAGTATTGTTTTGTAAAGCAAAGTTTCCAATGGCTACATTAAAACTGCCGCTATTATTAAAGTTTAATGCAAAGTTTCCCACTGCGGTATTATAATCACCTTCATTAAAATAAAGTGAATAAGCACCTGCAGCCGTATTGTTGGCACCTGTAGTATTCTGATTCATGGATGCATAGCCAAGGGATGTATTGCTGCCACCTGTAGTATTAAAACGCAATGCCGTGGCGCCTAAAGAAGTGTTGTAATTAGCCGTTGTATTTGAAGAACCTGCAGCAAAGCCTATGGCCGTATTTTCTACACCAGTGGTATTATTTTTTAATGATGTTGAACCAATGGCTGTATTGAAATTACCTGTGCTGTTTTGATACAATGTTTCATTTCCAAGTGCCGCATTAGAAAATCCAGTGCTTGATTGATACATTGACCGGTAACCCACGGCCGTATTATCATTGGCAGATGAACTTATTTGAAGCGATTGATATCCAACAGCGGTATTGTTAGCTCCATTAGAATTATTATTGAGAGATAAACTGCCAACGGCCGTATTATAGCTGGCAATATTGGCGTTCAATGCACCTGAACCAATAGCAGTATTACTTATGCCGGAAACGTTGTTGAATAAGCTGCCCGAACCGGCGGCAGTATTGAAATTGCCATCTACATTTTTGTTAAGTGCAGTATAACCTAATGCAACATTGCTTGTGCCAATGCCGTTG
>JANMGS010000120.1:0-3003 GCA_031374745.1 Ferruginibacter sp.
AACAAAACCATTCTTTTGTTATTTGCGAAATGCAGCCTACAGTTGAAGCCGTATTTGAAAAAGAAGAACTCATAGACATTATGAATTTTACGCCTACCGAAAGTGAGGCTTGGGATATTGTGCAAATGGAGGAAATAGAGCGGGAGTTGATGAGTGATTTTGATGGGGAGTGAGCAGTTGGCAGAAGGCAGTAGGCAATTTGCAATTAGTATGTATAATTTTTCGGCGGTGGGCAGAATATCAATGCTGAACATTTATAACGGGCTCTCTGTAGTACCAGCCTTTGCCGGCAGGCAGGCTCCTCGTTTCGCTCCGCTTCACTGAAGAATACTACTGCCCACTTGTCCCTATTTAGTAGAGATCCCTGCGACCATGGGCATGATATCAATTTTCAACAATAATTTGTACGCTCCAATATTTATTTTACATTTAAGCAGCCTTTTACAATAAAAAACAGTCTTGATAAATAACCCAAACACTTTAATTTGTTAGCGCTCACAATCCTTGGTAATAATTCTGCTATACCTGCTTATGGGCGTAACCCCACTGCGCAGGTAATACAAACATCTGATGAAAATTATTTGATAGATTGCGGCGAAGGAACACAACTGCAGCTCACAAAATACAACATAAAAAAAAGTAGAATAAATAAGATTTTTATTTCTCACTTACACGGAGATCATTATTTCGGTTTAATTGGCCTTATCTCTAGCATGTCGTTGCTAGGTCGTACAACTGATTTACATTTATATGCACCTTCCTTATTGGAAAAAATTTTACAACTGCATTTAGAAGCAGCCAATACTACCCTTACCTACAAATTATATTTTCACGCCATAACAGATGAAGGCAAAATCGCAAATGATAAAAAAATAACGGTAAAAGCATTTAAAGTAAACCATCGGATAGAATGTTATGGTTTTATGTTTACCGAAAAGAAAAACCCTCGAAAAATAATACCGGAAAAAGTAAAAGCCTACGAAATACCCGAAGCTTATTATGGCGAATTACAAAAAGGGAATGACTACACAACAAAAAAAGGCACCATCATTTCCAACGAAGATGTAACAGAGGCATCTACCGCCGCCCGCTGTTATGCATACTGTGCCGATACCATATATGACGAAACAATTGTAGATAAGATAAAAGGTGCGCATGTTATTTACCACGAAACAACCTACTTAAAAGATTTGGAGGAGAGAGCAACACTTAGGCACCATTGTACAACGGTGCAAGCGGGCAATATAGCAAAGCTTGCAGGAGTAGAAAAATTACTGATTGGCCATTTTTCTTCTAAATATGAATTGTTGGATGATTTTCTTTCTGAAACTAAATCCGTTTTCGAAAATACAGAATTGGCGTTGGAAGGAGCCTGTTTCAAAATTTAATAATCGGTTTTAATGATAAAATTATTACCATTTGCCGTTAGCCAATTATATCCTTCTTTAAAATCCGTTACAAAATCATTGGTATCATCTTCATCAATTTTAAAAAGCATAATAGAAGACTTCAACGCAAGTACATTCGCCATAAAATCAATTGTATTGAATTGATTATTGTTATTGCTTACTTGCAAAAAAAGTTTCCCTTTTATATTATTTGCTAAAGAATCGAATTGGTTGCTCATAGCAAAACCTGGTGCATAACCGTTGAAAAAAAGTGCTGTTTTATTAAATTTATCTGGTGAAATCGATGCCATACAAAAAGCAATAACAGCCGATTCATTTGTACCAGCAAGTACAAAATCTTTACAAGCATATTGCGAAAATTGCCTTGTGATAGTTGGTATCAACTCTCTATTAAAAACCTTTGCAAGTTCCAAAAAAATAGGGTTACTGAGTGTATCCTTTTTTAGTGAAAGATTAATATGGAAAACAATCGTACTAGCAGGCACCATCTTACAGATAGTAATATAATTGGAATCAATAAAATTATCTTCGGAAGAATCCTGCAAGACTATATAATAAAAAGCCGTTTTAACAGCAGTAAAATCTGTTGAAGATTTGATACTAATTTTTGCGTTTAGCCCATTGCCTTTGCTTGCCCAATCGTAATAGATTGTTTTACCTGTTGTGTCTTGCGCTTGCAGCAGTTGATTAGAAAATAACAGTAATATGGTGCTGCAAATTAATTTCACAAGGATATTTTTACTTCAAGGTATTTTTTCAATTGTGCATGCAATTGCTCACCCAATGGCACACCTGGTAAGCGGAGTACATTTTGAATAAGTCCCATTTCGTATAAAAATGCTTTTACCCCCGATGGGTTGTTTTCCGCAAACAATAATCTATAAGCTTCCAATAATTGGTTGTTTATTTTTACCGCTGCAGGAAATTCATTTTTCAAACAACAATTTACCATGGTAGAAAATGCTTTTGGAAAGGCATTGGCAGCAACGCTTATTACGCCGTCCATACCACAAGCCATTTCTGGAAGCACCAAATCATCGTCGCCACTAGTAACTAGAAAATGTTCGGGCCTGCCTTTCAATATTTCTATGGCTTGTTGTATATCGTTGCTGGCTTCTTTTACACCAGCAATATTACTTACCTCGGCTAGGCGAAGTGTAGTAGATGCCAGCATATTGCGCCCCGTGCGCCCTGGCACATTGTACAAAATGATAGGCTTAGGCGATGCCGCTGCCAATGCTTTGTAATGTTGGTATATTCCTTCTTGCGAAGGCTTGTTGTAATATGGGCTGGCACTTAAAACGGCTACTGCCCCTTCAAGCGGATAAGTTTGTAAATCATTGATGACAACTGCTGTATCGTTTCCCCCAATACCAATTACCATTGGAACCCTGCCTGCAATATGCTTTTCTGTAAAATGTATAATTGATTTTTTTTCTTCTGTGTTCAGTACAGGCGTTTCGCCCGTTGTTCCTAAGGTTACCACATAATTCACTCCATTGTCAATGATATAATCAATCAATTTACCCAATGCATTGTAATCTACAGAAAGATTATTAGCAAAAGGAGTTACAATAGCTACACCAGTACCAGA
>JANMGS010000160.1:0-4370 GCA_031374745.1 Ferruginibacter sp.
ATAAATTCGTCGTAATATTTTATGGCTCTCGCATAGTTTTCGCTGTAATGCGCAAGTCTTATAATTTGATAAGCATATTTTAGTTTAAATAAATCTTTCTTAGCAGCTCCGTATAATTGTAATCCATTTTTTATCAGCTTCTCCATTGCTGCCTTGTCCCTTTTTATTGCATCCCAACTATTATAATCTCCCGTAACAAAAGGCTCCACTTTTTTAGCATAAGCGATATACCCCAATGCTTCTAAATCTTTTTGTGAAATAAAGTAATTGGTCATACTATTTCGCTTCACACTATCAGCTAATTTTAAAGGCTGCTTCTTTTCTATACTGTTGTATAAATTCGAAATATCTTTTTGGGCATATCCCATTACAAAAGCCTTGGCATCTTTTAGGGTTACGTTGTCTCCACAGTAAGATTTCCATTCTTCTGCCAGTACATCCGTTGTGCTTACCTGCTCCTCTGTAGTATATAAAAACTCGTAGCTAGTATAATAAAAAGGCCTCAATACTTTGTTCTCCGAAATATCTGGATTAAAAAAACTCGTAAAATAATCATACGAATCTACTCCTGGGCCGCAGCCAATTATATTTTGTGGGAAAGAAATTAAAAAACTGCTAATGCATAGCATCATAAATATTTTCCATTTCATGTTTTGTGTATTTTTTTAAAGTTACTGTATCTAAATGATAGAGGGAAACCCGAAGGTTTTTATTTGAAAGTTTTTCACTTATCAACTCCGAAGCTTTTACTACTTGCCCATAATCTGATTGCTCATTTCGCAACAAATCATCTTTTTTAAATTCGTACCCATTGAGCACTTTATCGTTCAATACTATATACTTATTACCTTTTCGGCTAAAAATATCTTTCGTCAACAAACTATCTGGCAAATTATTTACCAGGCTTTTAAAACGCCCATTACGAAACAACACTTTCCAATCGAATAGCGGAAAAGCCACATCTAAAGGTAAAGGGTAATGTTGCAAATCTCCTATATATTTTTGAAGTTCCTTTGGTTCCAGGATAGAATTATTGGTTTCTATATTTGTGAGATTTCCCATGTTGTAACACATGAGCATACCCCGCTTTACGGGTGGCACGCCTGTACTACTTACAAATTTTATTTGGTGTAGCCTTATGGTTACAGAAAAAGGTATACTTTTCTCCAACGCTTGCAATCTATTTAAAATGCTAAAATATTTTTCTTTTGTGGTTGCTGTCCAATCGCAATCTATTTGTATTTCTTCTATGTTTTTTAATCCGTTAATAGAAATTATTTTTCTGGCTAGCATCAATATTTTCTCGGCCAAAACGTTTGTTTGCCCGGTATCAATTTTATACATACACTCATTGGTAATAAAGATAGTAGGTACTATATTCAATTTACTTTTTTGCAGATAGACGCTGTCGCTTACCTGCAATTGAGCAATGGGTATGGTTGTTTTAGTATTTTCATCCCAGTCAACATCAAAAAATTTTAAATAGAGTGTTTTTATTTGCAGCGTATCCAATGCTTGCTTTTCTGTGTCAGATAATTTGAAGACAGATTTCCAGTAATAAAACGAATGCTCTACGTTTCTTACATCATGCTTTGGTGCCGTATTACACGAAAAAAAGAATAGCAACAATATGAAAATAGATATACGCAATGAATTAATATTTTTTGCAACAACAAAATTTATAACCATAATTTCTTTGCAATATTAAGTATAACAAAAATGAATTGGGCAATGATTTATTTTCTATTACAGGAAAATGATTTTGTAGATTTACGGCCATCTTCGCTTCTATAAAAGTTGATAAAAGATTTACCGCAGATGGGCTGCGGGCTCTGACGGGTTTAGTACGAAGCGATAGTGTAGTACCGCAGCGAAGCGGAGCCCAAAAGAGCCCGAACTACTGTTGCATTTTGCTTTGCAGCTTACAGCCCCAAAAATAAATTATACATTTTCATACCAGCGTTGATGGGGTTTATGAATCGCTGGTAGGGTTTTCCTTTATTTCACCACAAACATTTCGTCCCACCTGGTTGTATATCGTGGGCTGCGCATTTCTACCCGCATCTTCCAATCTCGTTTGGTGCCGCTTGTCGCAAATTTTATCACATCATCCCTCATAGAAAAATTTACATTGTCTATTGCCGCCATGAGCATGCGTTTGCCATTGTCTTTTTCTGGCACAAATAGGTTTGCCTGTATGGTTTCATCTGGCACAAGCCCACTAAGCATTACACCGGCTTTTTTATATTGCTTTCCTTTTATAAAAATTTTATCTACTACACTTACTGCAGCTTTTATAAGTTCGTTGGTAGCACAGGTAGCTACCGGCAATATGGTATAATGGCTTATCGTGTTGCCATGCCTAAAGCGCCCAACATTGGAAGGCTCTTTCGTAGCCACAAAAACGGTTAAGGTAGTAGCTGCACTTTTTTGCCGACGCAGTTTTTCTGCAGCACGTGAAGTATAAGTGGCTACTGCTTCTTTTATTTCATCTATGCGACTTACAGATTGCCCAAACATGCGTGTACATGCAATCATTTTTTTTTCGGTAAGTTGTTCGCTGGCCATTTCTATTGCTGGTTCGCCGTTCAATTCTTTTATCATTCTTGTACCTACTACGCCGCCCAAATTTTTATGTGCCCACGGGGCTGCCTTTTTACTAAGGTCGAAGGCGGTATAAACAGCATTCATCTCTTTCAATTTTTCTGCATATTGCCTACCAATACCCCATACTTCGTTTACGGGCGTGGCTTGTAGGGCTTTGTCTATTTTTTCTTTGGTATCCAATACGACTACGCATTGTGTTTCTACTTTATTTTTTTTTGCCAGATGATTGGCCACTTTACACAATACTTTTGTGGGTGCTACGCCTATAGACACTTTAATACCCGTCCATAACTCTACTACTTGCCTTATGTACAATCCTACTTCAAAAAAATCCTTTTCTTTAAACTCTTTTAGTTCTAAAAATGCTTCGTCTACAGAATAAACTTCTACATTTTCTTCGCCCAACATAATGCGCAGTGTTTCCATTACTCGCCAACTAAGGTCGCCATACAAATTATAATTAGATGAAAAAGCACTTACACCATATTTTTCTATAATCGGTTTTGCCATAAAATATGGACCCGCCATGGCTACGCCTAGTTTCTTTGCTTCGTCGGTACGAGACACGATACAACCATCGTTGTTGCTAAGTACCACAACGGGTTTGTTATCTAAATGCGGCAGAAATAATCTTTCGCAGGAGCAATAAAAACTGTTACAATCTATGATGGCTTTCATGCTATTGCCGTTAAATTTATTTTTTTCCTGCGCTAAAACACAGGATTATTCATAAAGTCCCTGCGCTAAAGCACAGGGCTATTCATAAGACGTCCTAGCGCCTTTTCGGCAAAAAAGATATTCTGGAAACACAATCCTATTGGTAAAAAACCTACAACATCCTCAAAATACAAGTAACCACACCCCATACTTTAAAGTCCGTTGTTTCATTTACCTCTATCTTGGCAACCCTAGGCGATTCTGCGACTAAAAGAAGTTTATTGAACGATTGTTCGTAGCGTCGGATGAGCATTTCTCCATCTACCACGGCGATTACGATTTTACCGTTGGTAGGTTTTATGCTTTTATCTACAATCACCACATCATCACTAAAAATGCCTGCCGTTATCATACTAGTCCCGTTCACCCGCATAAAAAAGGTAGCGGGCTTGTTTTTAATCAATTGTTCGTTGAGGTCTATGCCACGCTCTGCATAATCATCGGCCGCTGCACCAAATCCTGTGGCATTTGCGGTAACTACATTGTGCTGTGTATAGCGCTTCGTACCAGTATAGCTGCTGCCAAAAAAGTTTTCCACTTCCATAAAAAAATACTTGTTTTACTAAAATATTTAGTAAATTTATGCTAAAATAATTGTCTAAAAAAATTAATCTTAAAAATATAGCTATGAAAAATATAGTTATGATACCAGGGTACAAAGCATATGAGTATTTGCTAGTGCTCAATCCGCACGAAGACTTACGAAATAAAATCATGCATACCAAACAAGCTTTTTATGAAAAATACAAATCATCTATAGCGTTGTTTAGTAAGCCGCATATAGCATTGGTAAGTTTTACGCAATACCAAAATACAGAAGAGCGATTGATTAATCGCCTCAAAACAATTGCCATGGGTTTTAAACCTGTAAAAATAGAATTGAGGGATTATGGCAGTTTTCCGGCCCATACAATATATATAAATGTGGTAAGCAAACTGCCCATACAAAATTTGGTAAAGCAAATAAGAACAGAAGCACAAAAGCTCATGAAGTTTGATGAAGACCATAAGCCCCATTTTATGTTGGAGCCATACATTACCATTGC
>JANMGS010000229.1:0-1921 GCA_031374745.1 Ferruginibacter sp.
TATACAGGTAAGCATGCCCAAGGCCAATACATCTATTTTTAAAAACCCAAGTGCATCAATATCATCCTTATTCCATTCTATACAAGTACGGTTTTGCATACGTGCATTCAGCACCGGGCAAAGATTGGATAACTTATAACGATTAATGACAAAGCCACCAGTATGCTGCCCTAGCTGCCTTGGAAAACCAATAAATTCATACCCCAGCTCAAATGTTTTTTTTAAGTGCTGGTCATTTATATCTAATCCTGCTTCCGCTATCATTTCTGCACTAAACCAATCGCTGCTAAGCCGGTGTATGGTTGATGATATTTTGTTGATGGTATCAATAGACAATCCCATTGCTTTAGCCACATCCCTGATAGCGCCTTTTTGGTGTTGCTGGGTTACGGTGGCTACAATGGCAGCCCGCTCCCGACCATATTTTTCATAAATATATTGTATCACTTCTTCTCTTCGTTCATGTTCAAAATCTACATCAATATCCGGTGGTTCATTTCGGGCAGCAGATATGAAGCGCTCGAATAGCAATTCAAATTTATCTGGATTTACACAAGTAATACCCAAACAAAAACAAACAGTGGAGTTTGCTGCTGAGCCTCGGCCCTGGCATAAAATATTTTTACTGCGTGCAAATTTTACAATATCGTAAACCGTTAAAAAATAAGCGGCGTAATTCATTTCTTTAATAAAGCGCAGCTCATGATTAATGTTATTGATTATTTTTTCGGGTATCGTATCACCATAAAATGCCCTAGCACCTTCCCAAGCCAGTACAATCAATTCTTCATCGGGTGTTCGTCCTCCGGTAGTAATTTCTTCGGGGTACTCGTATTTTAATTCATCCAATGAAAATGTACAAGCGGCTACTATTTCCTGTGTGCAAGCTATGGCAGTAGGGTATTGCCTAAAAAGCCGAATCATTTCCGCTTCATCTTTTAAATACCGCTCGGCATTTGCATACAATTTAAAACCTGCATTGTATATCGTACATTTCTCCCTGATACAAGTTACTACATCTTGCAATTGCCTACGGGCAGCTTCATGATAAAAAACATTGTTGGTAGCCACTAAAGGAATCTGCAATTCAATAGACAACTGCGATAAACAAAACAACATTTTTGCATCTTGGCCATTGTAACGTCTGTGAGCAGCAAGGTATATTCCGTTGCCAAATACTTGCTTGTATGCTATCAATGCGTTTTTAAATTCATTGTCAATAGAACCATTTTCATTGAGCTGGTCGGGCGGCAGTACAATTATTTTTACATCTTTCAATACAGTAAATACATCTGCTTTGTTTAAAACACAATTTCCCTTTGTTGTGCGCAAATTACCTATCGTTAGCAATTCACAAAGTGATGCATAACCTTTTAGTGTTGTAGGATATACCAATAAAGAAGGTCCATCTTGCAATCGTAGCTGGCAACCGGGTATAATACGGAAGACTCTTTTTTTAGCGGCGCTATGTGCCCTTACAATACCTGCCAGCGTATTTACATCGGTGATGGCCATTTCGGTATAACCCAATGCAACAGCAGCCTCTACCATTTCTTCGGGGTGCGATGCGCCTTGCAAAAAACTAAAGTTACTGGTAACTTGTAATTCGGTGTACAGCATAATTTACTTTTATTGGATTAAGTATTTTGTTCACAAAGCTTTTTAAGATATAGGTTTTTTTGTATTTACTTTTTTGCTCCCGACTAAAGTGCGGGACAAAAAAGTAACAAAAAAAATCAAGGCTTTCGAAAAAAAGCTAAAAATTTGAATACTTGTCTAAAATGAAATCAGCTACAGCAGCAGAATAAAGCCCAGCAGTGGTGCGACTTACAAGCCAACAATAATTTTTGAGCATTGGTAACATTGATTTCATTTCTTAATCCCGACAAAAATATCGGGACAGGCTGACAAATATTCAAAT
>JANMGS010000249.1:0-13147 GCA_031374745.1 Ferruginibacter sp.
GGCAAATAATCCCAATGGGGAAAGGCAAAGCAATAGCAATAAATTTTTCATATTAGCTTTTTTATAAGTGTTTAAATTAAAAAAATATTTGTTCGTAAAAATTAATAAAAATACAGTGGCTAAAAAATTTGGTTTAACATATTCCCAACAAAAATATAAACATATTTTTTTAATTCCTATACCACAAAAAGGGTATTTAACAACAGTTGTATTATTGATTTTGGGTGTTCCAGATTTTTATGAAGTTTTGAATGTTTAATTATTTTCTTTTCCATTTGGGTGAGGTAAGGGAAAGGAAGAATGTACTGCTGGTTACGCAATTGGTGAAGACGAAATTTTTGATTCGGGCGCTGTTTTCAGCGTTGGGACAGCCAGTAAAATTATAGGCTCTAAGACTTGATGGGGTAGATTTTTGGCTCCCAGATTTTCTCAGATTTACTCAGATTTTTTCTGGCTAATCTGTAAAATATGAGTACATTTTCTGTTTTCACCGTTAGAACACCAATTTCACAAAACACACTCGATAAATCAAGCCTTTCAGAGGATGTTTTTAAAAAGTGCGGAAAACAGGTGAGGCAGAGCTTGCTGCTGCAGTTGTAGCAGAAATTGATTGGAACTTGTTTGTGATACCGATATAAACAGAAGAACCTGCGAAACTAAGAACAAAACAAAAAACAAAAGAGGTAGTAATGAACCACCTCTTTTATTTTCCTGATATAAGCGCTTGAAATTTATTTTATCTCCTTGATTTCTCTTTCATTCAAAAGTAATTTAAAGGAACTGTTATTAGTTTCCGGCAGCGCCAATGAATAAAACCCGGGATAAAAAATGTCCTCGGGATAAAAATAGGCCCATGCGCTATCTTTTTGCTTAAGCATCATTTTTAAGCTTCCCTTTTTTGTAATATTAAATTCAATATTGCCTTCTACCACTTGGAAATAATCTAGACTTTGAACAGGAAGCTTAACCTTTGGTTTAATTTCTTTTATATGCGGTACATCAAAACCCGAATTGTTCTGGCCGGAGGATTTAGCTGTTGGCAATCCGCCATTGCTGCATGGTGCAATATACCCTTTGAAGAAAGCGCCTGCCTTTACTTCAAATCCCGGTTTTAGCACTACCGTATCTCCGCTATGAATAAAAATCTGATTTTCTTCACTGGCGGGAGATGTAAGGGTAACATTGGCACCATTACTGGCTTCATAATACCAAGATCCGTCATGTACACCAGAAACTGTTATTAAGCTGTTACAAATAGACCTCCTAGTACCGAGCCATGCGCCTCTTCCAAAAGTACTGGCATAAATGAGGCCATTGGCATTTACCGACATTTCTGTTACTGCTACTTTAGGCATGCCATTGTAAAAAGGTACCCAATCCGTCATAGAATAACCCCAGAAGAAAACGCCAATCTCCGTGCCTATGTACACGCCTTCCGATGCAACACAAAGCCCGTAAGTAGGTACGTTGGGAAGGGTGCCGCTCCAGTTGGTCCAGGTATCGCCGGTATTGGTGCTGCGCATTACCTTATTGCCGGCAGAATAACCACCGAAGCACACATACACTTCAGATGAATTGGTGGGAAATGGCTCAATATCGTTAACGGTAAACGTACCTACCGGCCAGCCGGAAAGACCGCTTTTTGTTGTCCAGGTAGAAGCCCGGTCGGCACTAAAAATTACATTTGAGCCCGAGCTGCCGTAAAGCCTGGTTGTATTACTTGGGCAAGTAGATAATACCCTGCTGGTATTGATAGCTATGTTAGCATTTACCGTAGAAAATCCATTATATGACCTTCTTGTAGATGAACCACC
The DNA here is from genome assembly GCA_031374745.1 of Ferruginibacter sp. Lineage (GTDB taxonomy): Bacteria > Bacteroidota > Bacteroidia > Chitinophagales > Chitinophagaceae > Ferruginibacter. The sequence goes on from JANMGS010000249.1 coordinate 1,815, forward strand.
TAAATAAACAGTATCGGGATTATTAAAATCAATTGCAACAGGAGAATAGAAAGTACAGGGGTTCACCAAATCAAAATAAGTGGCACCTCCATCCGTTGACTTACCAAAATAATCATTGATATTCATATAAAGTATATTGGCATTATCAGGAGCAATGGCAGAACCATATCCATCACAACAAATAACATGGCCAAATACAGATCCGCCAGCGGTGGGGCGGTATTTCATTCCATTATCTTGGGCTCCTGCAAGTATATTGAGTCCATCACTTTCACCATCGGCATTTGCATCCTGCATAGCCATTCCATAAAATTGTGTGGTTGAAACCCCCGAACTCATATTCGTCCAACTTACACCATCATCTGTGCTTCTATATATACCTCCATCAGAACCGGCCCATAAATAATTATTCAAAGGATTATATTCAACAGCATGTACATCCGGATGAATATATTTATTGGCTGCGCCGGCATAGCTTTCCCGGTACTTGGTACTCCATACCATACTGCTACCGCCATTACTTCCATTACTCACCCATACATTGAGTCCACAGGTGGCAATAAAATTAGCATCGTTTTGTTTTACACAGATTCCAAGGTCGTATCCTGATTGATCACCGCCATCTGAACCATCTTCCAATTTACCAAGTATATTAGGAGTATTACTCCTTCTTGTAAAGCTTACCCCGCTATTGGTGCTTCTGAAAATACCGATATGGCTACCTGTACCCGGGTTTCCGGGTAGAGCATATACGTATGCACTGTTTGCATCAGTTACAGCCAGGTTAATACGGTTTGAAGCTGCCAAGGAAAAATCAGTTGTTGCAGTAAGCCATGTACCACTGCGGCCACCCTGTGTGGAGTATAAAATAGAAGTGGCTGTTGTGGCATAAACCACTGAATCATTTCCTGGTTTAAACTTTACATCCCAGTGTTCCCCGGTTCTTACCTGCGTCCAGTTATTACCACCATCTGTAGTTCTGTATAGGCCCTGGTCGGTAGCGGCTATTAAATAGTTGCCGTTTGAAGATGATATATCCATATGGTGGCCCTCAAAATCACTGGCACCTGTGTAAAGATCGCCGGTCTTGTTCCAAGTAGTACCACCATCGGTGGTTTTATAAACACCGGTGCATTGAGCTGAAGAACCATAATCATAAACAAGATACCCAGGGGTGTGTGAATCCCCATCACCTGTTAAAACATATACAATATTGCCATTTGTAGGACTGATAGAAATGCCTGCTACTCCGGGGTTTCCAATAGCATCGGTAACGGGAGTCCAGGATGTGCCGCCAGTGGTCGTTTTCCAAAGCTGGCCGCTTGGAGCACCAATGTAGATGATATTTGAATTGGAAGGATGAAAAGCGATCCTGTCGATACGGCCCAATCCTTTTATGTCTCCCGAGCCGGTACCATCAGCTGTTGGACCAATGGAAGACCAGTCGCCATAGGCTGATTCAATTCCAATTGGGCTATTGGGCGAAATGGTATCAGGGTGTTCCCTGTCAAAGTTGGCAAGCCTTTGGGTTAATTGGGCTGAGGCTGCTGTAATAGCTGAGCCCCATCGGGTATTCATCTCAACCACTGCACTATTATTGGCCTTGCTGATATTTCTAATAAAATTTCCATTACCATCCAGGTGGCTGCTCATCCACCACTCCCAGCGTTTCCAGTGTTGGTAGCTGCTTTCTCCTTCTTCAAAATCACTTTTATCATTCTTGCCTTCTTTGGCATAGTAGGCTTCCACTTCTTTCATTATATCTGGAAGTTTTGTCTTCCCTACAAGTTTTGTTTTAAGTGCTTCGGGTATGTTTTTTATCTGGGCGTCTGCTTTTGTAAGAACAAATATCAGTATCGAAAATAGCATCACCCGTTTTATGATATACTTTTTCATATCGTATAATTATTGGGTGAATATTAATTTTTTTGTTCCCGGATCTTTTCAACAGCTGTTAGGCGTTCTTCTAGGGTTTTATTGCTTTGCTGTAATTGTTTGTTTTGCTTATTGATGTCGATGATGTAAAGGGTAAGCTCTTCAACTTTCTCCAGCAATCTTCGGTTCATTTCACCCACTTCAAACCCTTTATCAGCAGTAATGTCGGCAGCAGATGGTATATTGGGAAGGTGTTTGTTTGTATTGATAGATTGTTCTAGTTCTTCCAAGGTAGGCAGCTTATAATTTTCACCAAAAACATAATCGGGCCAACTTGCATTAAGTTGTACTTTTAATTCGGTGCAGATGGCTTTTCCGTTAACACTTAGTTTATATCCTGTGGCCGGTGTATAAGTTCCAATGGTTACCTGTCCCCAACTGGGTTGTAATACTACATTCTGCCCTGGGCCTGAATTATTAGACCATAACACCATGTTATTATTTGCATCAGGGAATAGAGCGCCACCAAAAACCGAAGGCGTATAATAATAGTTTGCACCACTGCCAATAATGTTTAAAGGCCTTCCATAAGCATTGCCATCTCCAATACCTATTTGACCGTCATTTCTTATGCGCATCAGCGTATCCCCAGAACTGTTTCTTACCAGAAGTGCGTTGTTTAGAGAAGAAGTGCTACTTCCTTTTACTTCCATGCGGGCAATAGGCGCAGTGATGCCTGTACCAATTCCAACATCCCCATTTTGCGCAAAATAATGCCTATCTGTGAAGGTGGTGCCATCAGGAGATGTTTGCATTTTAAAATCAGCGCCGCCACCTATAGTAGGGAAAGCCCATTGGTTACTTCCAGAATACCCAAAACCCAAATGCCCGAGTGAGGTTTGTATAAAAACGTCGCCGCCAAAATACGAATCCCCCGCAACATCTAGTTTTTTGGTTGGGGTTGTTGTGCCAATTCCAACATTGCCGGTATTATCAATAGTCATTTTTGGTGAAGCCTGAATGGTCAAATGCAGTTTTCCAGTAGTTCCCGATCCGGTGCCAAAATCGACGTCTTCGGGAGCACCTGAGTAAGACCCCCAATAACCACGGTACAAATCGTTTTCAAAAATACCCATATACATGGGAGCTGCCCCGTTAAATTGAGCTACATAACTGGAAGTGGTTTTTACATCCAGTCTGGCTGCCGGGGTGGTAGTTCCAATACCAACGTTTTGTGCATTTGCATTTAGAACAAATAATGTAGCAATGAAGAATAGTGCTTTTTTCATTTTCTTTGATTTAAATAATTTTCTCATTAAGAGTATGCCATAGCCGAAATAAATGAACAGCTTTGCGCCACTTCATTTTTTATTTATTGGAATCATATACAAATTTATATTAAATTAATAATATAGCTTATACCACATTTGGGGGATATTGTACATTTTTTCGGGTACCACATTTTTTGGTAATTGGGGTTAAAATTTATTGTAGAAAGTGCTCAAATGTTTTTTGGAGATGTTCTTTTGTTGGTTATCCAGTACTTTTTTCGCTGGATATGTATTTTTTTTGAACAATTATAAAAAGTAGGTCATTTATAAGCCGTCAATATGGTACTACAAGTTTAATAATTTACATTTGCGCACATTATGACTGATAAGATATTAATCCTAGATTTTGGTTCCCAATACACCCAACTTATTGCTAGGGTAGTAAGGGAAGCCAATGTTTTCTGCGAAATAATACCATTTAATAAGCCTTTTGTTTACGATGAATATTTAAAAGGAGTTATTCTTTCGGGGTCGCCCTGTAGTGTAAATGAAGTAGAAGCGCCGATAGTAGATGTAAGAGCCATAGCAGAAAATGTGCCCGTTTTAGGTATCTGTTATGGGGCACAGCTTACAGCTAAGTTGTTTGGTGGTGTAGTAGCAAAAAGTAATAAGCGGGAGTATGGTAGGGCAATGCTACACATCATAAAGGAAAGCCAACTTACGGTAGGTACGCCGGCGCTTTCTCAAGTTTGGATGAGTCATAGCGACACGATAAAAGAATTGCCTATTGGTTTTGAATTGCTTGGTAATACGGAAAGCATTCCCGTAGCCGCCTTTGTAAACAACGAAAATACCAACCATCCTATTTATGGAATACAGTTTCACCCAGAGGTTTATCATTCTACCGAAGGAAAAAAAATAATTGATAATTTTTTAGTAAAAGTTTGTGGCTGCAACAAAGATTGGACGGCTGCTCATTTTATTACAGAATCTGTGGAAAATTTGAAAGCCCAATTAGGCGATAGTAAAGTGGTGATGGGTTTGAGCGGTGGAGTAGATAGTACTGTGGCAGCTACTTTGTTGCATAAAGCCATTGGGGAAAATCTTTTTGGCATTTTTGTAAACAACGGGCTGCTTCGCAAAAATGAGTTTGAAGAAGTTTTAAAAATATACAAACAACTTGGGCTAAATGTAAAAGGTGTAGATGCATCTGAACATTTTTATACAAAACTTGCGGGTAAATTAGATCCCGAAGCAAAACGGAAGGCTATAGGAAGTAGCTTTATTGATATTTTTGATGAAGAGGCAAAGAAAATAACAGGTATTTCATACTTGGGTCAAGGTACTATTTATCCCGATGTTATTGAGTCAGCGGCGGTGCACGGTCCATCAGTTACTATAAAGTCGCACCACAATGTTGGTGGCTTGCCCGAAAAGATGAATCTTAAAATTGTAGAACCCTTACGATCCCTTTTTAAAGACGAAGTAAGAAAGATAGGAGCAGAGTTGGGAATACCAGCAGATATATTGGGTAGGCATCCTTTTCCCGGTCCAGGCTTGGGTATAAGAATATTGGGCGAGGTTACCGAAGAAAAGGTACGGTTATTGCAAGAAGCAGATGCAGTTTACACAGATTTACTAAAAAAATATAAATTATATGATAAGGTATGGCAAGCAGGTACCATCTTATTACCGGTAAAAAGTGTAGGCGTAATGGGAGATGAGCGTACGTATGAATTTACCATAGCCTTGCGAGCTGTTACTTCTGTAGATGGAATGACAGCTGATTGGGCTCATTTACCGTACGATTTTTTAGCAGATGTAAGCAATGAAATTATTAACAATGTAAAAGGAATAAATAGGGTGGTGTATGATATAAGTAGCAAACCTCCTGCAACTATAGAATGGGAATAACAAAAACTTTTTAATGTATTTAATAAAATATTTAAATTTACGCAGTCCTCTACATCAAATTTACCCTGAGAAAATTTGAAGAAAACTTCCACCATGGCAAAGAAAATTACAGTATTATTAGCATTATTATTTGGATTGCTGAACCTTAACGCACAGGATATACCTGTTGCCAACATACCTGCAAAGGTTTATAAAATCGCCATTTTTTCGCCACTTTATCTTGACTCTGCATTTTTTGGTACTTATTATAAATATGGCAAAGTATTTCCAAAGTTTGTACAACCTGGATTAGATTTTGTGCAAGGTGCGCAAATAGCTTTAGATAGTATGCCTTTGCCTAAAGGTACTTTTCTTACAAATATTTATGATACCAAAGCAGAAAAGGAAAACATTGATTGGCTAATAACTAACAAAAAGCTTGATAGTGTAGACTTGATTATTGGCTCAGTAAAAGACCTCGAATTAACACAGCTTGCTTCATTTGCAAAACAAAAAAACATACCCTTCATTTCTGCTACTTCACCTAATGATGGAGGTATAATTGCCAACCCATTTTTAATAATAGTCAATTCGACCTTGAGAGCTCATTGTGAAAATATTTACAGCTATCTTTTGCAAAAGCATGGTATGGATAAAATTTACTTATGTAGAAAAAAAGGTGGGCAAGAAGATAAAATTGCAGATTATTTTAAGACCATAAATGAAGCTAATGGAAAACCGCTTCTTCCAATTGAAACGATAAATTTTATTGATGACTACTCCATCATAAAAGAAAAATTAGATAGTAATAGGAATTCTATTATCATTGGAGGAAGCTTAAATGAAGATTTTGCAAATTCCTTGGTCAATTCCTTGTACACTTTAAAGGAAACATATCCTATTGAAGTAATTGGTATGCCAAATTGGGATGCATTCTCAGAACTTAGAAAACCAACAGTCAAAGATTTTCCAGTACTATATACTGCATCTTACTATAATGGTAAAACAGATTTGTTTAGCAAAAAAATACAGCATACTTACTTAAAAAAGTATAAAGGAAATCCATCGGATATGGCTTACAAAGGCTTTGAAGCCGTGTCCCTTTTTGCTAGATTGATGGTAAAATATCCGAATGATTTTATGAGCCACTTAAATGAAGCTACTTTTAAATTGTTTACAGAGTTTAATTTTAAGCCTGTTTATGCAAATGGAAAAGCAAATATTCCCGATTATTTTGAAAACAAGCACCTTTATTTTATGAAAATATTCAATGGAAAGGTTACAAAAGTTTGGTAACCGTTACCCAAGACAATTTAATAATACGCTTAATTGTAATCTATCATTTTCAACGTTATACCATAGCCCGTATACTTGGTGCCTTGTTGAAACTCCCAATGTAAAAATTCCCGATAAACCATTCCTATTCCTTGTGCATAAATTTCTTTTGAAAAATCCCTGGTTGCAATATTTGTTGCAGCAGTAACCGGCAAATTTGTAGATACATCCCGTTGGTTTACAGTAATGGTATTGGCAAGGTTAAAACTACCCAGTTTATAAGGTTGCCCTACACTTACATAGGTATAATCCCAATCTGCCAGATAAGTAAAATCCCTCACTCCTGGTATTACAGTAGTAACATCTATTGCAGAATTTCCCTTCCAAGTATTGTCCTCTTTTATGGGCTGTGTAAGTTTTAAATAACGCAAATTGTTTTCTGTAAACTCAAAAGTTGTTCCTGTGTTTACGGCTAAAAATGTATTATCAGGTGTAAATACACCAGCCGGAATAGTACGAATATAACGTGTAATGCGAAAAGCTTTTCTACCAAGAATATCAGTAAGTGTATCGGCAGTAAGATACCTTACTTCGTATAACCTATGTGTTTCGGTATTGCCAAAGTTGGTATATATCAACGAATCTAGGCTGTACGTAATGTACTTTCCCACTTTAAGTGGTGCGTAATCGCTGATAGGAGTGAGAATCAAATCTTCCGTACTTTTTTTACAAGATGTAAAAATGATTACAGATAAAACAATAGAAATAAGCTTTTTCATAAAATAAATATATAACTATTTTAAATAGATACTGTTAAAGATAAATAAGCTGCTCCAAAAAAATTATACAACTCATTTTCCCCTTTGTATAACGCCGCCACCTATCAAATCATTGCCTTCATAAAAAACAGCACTCTGGCCTGGAGCCACGCCTTTTACATTTTCATAGAATTTTACCGAAATGCCATTATTGCTTGTATACAAGTTACTCAATGCGCCCTTATCCTTGTACCTAATTTTTGTTATAGCTTCCATTCCATCTGTTATGCCATCGTATTTCATCCAATTTATGCCTGTTACATTCATTTCGGAGCGATTTAATGCTTCCTCATCTCCCAATACAACAGTATTGGTTTCGGGTATAATTTCTGTTACAAAAGCTGGTTTGCCAAGGGCTATATCCAATCCTTTGCGTTGCCCAACCGTATAAAATGGATAACCTTTGTGCGTTCCCAAAATTTTTCCGGCAGCATCTACAAAATTACCGCCGTTCACCCTTTCTTCTAGTCCTTCTACCTTTCTTTTCAAAAATCCACGGTAATCGTTATCGGGTACAAAACAAATTTCGTAGCTCTCACTTTTTTTAGCCAACTCAGGATAGCCAAAGTCGTGTGCCATTTGACGTATGGCCGTTTTATGAAAAGTACCCAAGGGTAGTAATGTACGAGCAAGTAAATCTTGTTGCAGGCCCCACAGTGCATAACTTTGGTCTTTGGTTTCGTCCAATCCTTTGCTGATAAAATACCTCCCATTTGTATGTTGGTGCACCTGTGCATAATGGCCAGTAGCAATAAAATCACAGTTCAACGCATCGGCTCGCTTAAGCAATGCACGCCACTTTATATGCGTATTGCACATTACACAAGGATTGGGTGTGCGACCAGCTATATATTCTTCTACAAAATTTTCTATTACAAAACCACCAAACTCTTCTCTTATATCCAATATAAAATGGGGAAACCCATGCTGCACAGCCGCTTGGCGTGCATCATTAAAACTATCGAGGTTGCAGCAACCCGTTTCTTTTTTGCCGGTATTACCACCGCCACTGGTTTCATAATCCCATGTTTTCATGGTAATACCTATCACTTCATATCCTTCTTTGTGAAGCATAAGCGCAGCTACGGTACTATCTATACCGCCACTCATTGCCATCAAAACTTTCCCTTTGCTCATGTTGCAAAATTAGTATTTAGTAATGAGTAATAAGTATTGAGTATTGAGTATTTAGTATTGAGATGGGGAACTTTTTGGGGATTAAGTGATAAGTTTTAGGTTCTAAGTAGTAAGCTTTTGGTTCTAAGTAATAAGTTTTTGGAGCATGAGCCATAGAATATGAATGTACATTGGTCTCCCGCTATACGCTACAAGCCCTCTCTCGTTTCTCGTTCCTCGTCACTCATTCTGGCTTTTCGCTTCTACCTGCCTTTGCCGGCAGGCAGGTCGGGGCTATAAGCAGCAACAAATCTTTTCTCAGCTTTTATTATGCAATAGATAAAGTGTGCTGCATTGATGAAAGAATTATTATTGTATTCGCCACAGGCGAATACCTACAGGCCCTCTCGTTTCTCGTTCCTCGGCACTCGTTCAGGCTTTTCGCTACTACCTGCCTTTGCCGGCAGGCAGGTCGGGGCTATTCTCAGTTATAAATCTTTTTTCAACTTTTATGTTGCAATAGGTAAAATTTACTATAATTATGAAAGAATAATAATTGTATTCGCAAGAGGCGAATACCTGCAAACATTAAAAAACAATCCATAAATTTGCGAACTTAAAAAATATTAAATAATAAATCTTGAATATTAATGGGTCGCATATTTGAAGTAAGAAAAGGTGCCATGTTTGCACGTTGGGATAAAATGGCAAAAGATTTTACCCGTATAGGCAAAGAAATAGCCATAGCAGTAAAAGCTGCAGGGCCTGATGTTGAAAATAACCCTGCATTAAGAAGGTGTTACCTGAATGCTAAAGCGTGTAACATGCCAAAAGACCGTGTAGAAGCGGCTATTAAGCGTGCCATGGGCAAAGATATAAGCAGCTACGACGAAATGGTGTATGAAGGCTATGCCCCACATGGTGTAGCCGTATTGGTAGAAACAGCTACCGATAATACAACTAGAACTGTTGCCAATGTACGCATGCATTTTACAAAAGCAAAAGGAGCTTTGGGTACCACAGGTAGTGTGGCATTCACTTTTACAAGAATGGGAGAGTTTAAAGTAAAAAACAATAAATTGAATGTAGATGAATTAGAATTGGAGTTAATAGATTTTGGCTTAGAAGAAATTGGAGAGGATGCAGAGGGGAATATCATCATCAGAGCTGCATTTGCAGAATTTGGTACCATGAACAAAGCCATAGAAGATAAAGGACTAGAACTAATAAGCGCAGAGCTTACCCGTATACCTGGCACTTTGGTTGAGCTAAATGAAGAGGAGGCCAATGATGTGTTGAAATTAGTAGACCATTTAGAACAGGATGAAGATGTGCAGAAAGTGTATCATAATTTAAAGTAGGCGCTCGCCTTTTCGTAGGCACTCGCTTGTGGCGAGTGCTTCGGTTCGCCTTTTCGTAGGCGCTCGCCTGTGGCGAGTGCTTAGGCATTTGGCTATAGCCATGGCGAAAGCAAAATATAATATGGCCAATTAACATTCGCCCTGTTGCATTTTACACAGTATTCGCCACAGGCAAATACCTACAAATGCTTTCCTTTTAATTGGTTAATTTCTCACCTATTGTACAGTATTCGCCACAGGCGAGTACCTACAAGTGCTTTCTTTTTAATTGGACAATTTCTCATTTATTATACAGTACTCGCCACAGGCGAGTACCTACAAAATGCTCTCCTTTTAATTGGATAATTTCTCACCTAATATACAGTACTCGCCACAGGCGAGTACCTACAAGCGTTCTTTAAAATTTGATAATTTCTCATCTATTACTATTGTGTTTGTCCATTTGTCGTGCCAAGGATAAGAGGGTGAACCTAAAGCACTCAACTGATTAAATGGAACTGCCCTGCATAGCCCTCTTACAAAACCGGTAGAAAATGTAATTCTAGATCCATCTTCATTTATTGCCCTCGTTCCTGTAATTAGTTTTCCAATAGTTTTTCCTTTTCCTATTCCTTCTACAATTCCCATAATGATACCGTAAACAATTAAGAACAGTAGTCGGTCTAATAAATTATTGCCTGCAGTATTATCATCTATGTCGTCAATTGCCGCAGGATTAATAAGAAGATAAACAATACCTAAACCAATTACTATGATGTATACAATGATTAAGTCAATAAGATAATTGCCAAACCTCTTTCCGGTACTGGCTTGTACGTTTTCAAAAACATTTTCAGATAAGATGTCGTTTTCATTTGGTTGATTTTCCATAAATAGTTATTCTTTTTTTAAGATGATTTGGTTTTATATTTAAAAAAAAGCAGCATATATAAATGCCGCTTTTATGATGCGATAAACAGAAGATATTATTCCCCGCCCTCAATTCTAAAACTCACTTTGCACACGACACCCCACGATGAAATTTCGCCATTGGCAACGTGTACTTTTTGGTCTTTTATCCAAACAGAATCTATATTTCTGATGGTTTTAGAAACTTCTTTTACAGCTTCTTTTACTGCATCTTCAAAACTTACTTTTGATGTTGCAATTACTTCGATAACTTTTACTACTGCCATGATGTTTTTTTTATAGATGATTAAAAGATTAAGGTACGATTTTATAATACAGCTACAAATTATTGCTCATCTGAAAAACAAAAGTGGACGGGCTGCCCGACCTGCCTTGTCGGCAGACAGATAGAAATGCTCCGCCTAATGGCTGCTGATTGTAGGTAAGAACAAAAGATCAGCCGATTCCGGCAGGCAAGTTGTAACCTATTGAGGGAAGTATTTATAAAAATCGTTTATTGTCCATAGCCCCAAAATTTTTGCCCTCTGCTCACGCAGAATTGCGGGACCAACTGCCCACTGCCCACTGCTTACTCCTCCATCATCTCCTTCACTGCTGCCACCACATTTTCTACATTTGGTTTTGCAAAATAATCTCCATCGCTGCCATATCCTGGGCGGTGGTCTTTTGCGGTAAGGGTGCGTGGACTTACATCTAAATATTTGTATCCTTTTTGCTCTTCCATTACTTTATTGAACATATAAGCGGCGGCACCACTTGGTACATCTTCGTCTACAAAAATTATCCTGTTTGTTTTTTTGAGCGATGCTACAATG
>JANMGS010000130.1:0-4372 GCA_031374745.1 Ferruginibacter sp.
ATTCCGCTCCGACGAACCTTGCGCAATAGCACGTATATTGATACCATTTTTACCCAATGCACTAAACATTTTTCCTGCCACACCAGTATGGCTTTTCATGTTGTCGCCTACCAATGCTATGATAGCCAAGTCTTTTTCAACAATCAGCGGGTCTACTTTTTTTGTTTCTATTTCGTAAGCAAAAGCATTGTCCACCGCTTGTTTGGCTGTTAATACATTTGCAGTTTCTATAGCAACAGAAATAGAATGCTCCGAAGAGCTTTGTGTAATTAGAATAACATTTATTTTTTGATTTGCTAATGCTTCAAACAAACGCTTACTAAATCCAGGAATACCTACCATACCGCTTCCTTCTAAACTAATAAGCGATATTTTATTGATGCTAGAAATTCCTCTTATAGCACTACCATTAATGTTAGCTTCTCTTTTTATTACTGTTCCAATATCCGTAGGAGCGAAAGTATTCTTTATCCAAATAGGAATATTTTTACTCATTACAGGTTGTATGGTAGGCGGGTAAATTACTTTGGCACCAAAATGCGAAAGCTCCATTGCTTCTTGATACGATATTTCAGGTATTAATTTTATATTGGAAACAATTCTTGGGTCAGCCGTCATCATACCCGAAACGTCTGTCCATATTTCCAAATCCACTGCATTTACAGCTCCTGCAATAATGGCTGCCGTATAATCGGAACCTCCCCTACCTAATGTAGTGGTAATGCCCGTTTCGTTAGATGAGATAAACCCAGGGAGGATAAATACATTAGAAGCATTAGAAGCAAAATAGGATTCAATGGTTTTGTTTGTTTTTGAAAAATCAACAAATGCTGCGCCAAAATTACTATCTGTAAAAATCATTTCTCGGGAATCTTTCCATTGCACATCTATGTCTACCGCTTTCAATTTAGCAGCAATTATTTGAGAAGAAAGCAATTCGCCATAGCTAACAATTTTGTCTTTTGTACGTGCAGAAAGTTCGCCTAATAAAAAGATACCATTACAAATATCTTCAATTTCGTTACACATCTTTTTCACCAAACTCAATACTGAACTTTGTTGTGTAACCGGAATCAATTCTTTTACTGTATTAAGGTGGCGGGTTTCAATTTCAAATAATGCTGTTTTATAGGCTTCATCATTGGTAGAGGCCAGTTCAGCAGCGGCCAATAGCAAGTCAGTTATTCCGCCCAAGGCAGATACAACGATTACAATACGCCCATTACCCGTTTTACTTTTTACAATTTCTACTACTTTATGTATGTTTTCTGCTGAGGCTACTGAACTGCCTCCAAATTTGATTACTTGCATTTAAAAAATTTAATAGTATGGTAATATTCCTCTTTAAGAAGATAAGCAAAAGCCCAATGGATGATATAAAAATAATTAACCCTTAAAGGGTCGTAATTGTAGTAAATGTTGTTCCACAAAATGCAGAAAGCTTGCGGTTAAAAGAATTAATATGTGTAACTTTAATCATCATATATCTAAAAATTAAATTTACAGTAAAAGATTGGATATTCTGTATTTTTTTTAATTTAAACAGAACAAAATTTTCATTCTGAAATATTTTCTACATTTAATACAAATACAATAAATGGACCATTACAGTTCATACGGGTTGCAGCAGTTTAATAGCAACGTTGGTATAAAATATCAACTCTACAATAGTTTATTCTCATCGCTTCCTTTTCATCGGGTAGAAAAAACGGGGGTATTATTATCTGTTTTAAATAATTATTGTGATGAATGTTTTAAAAAGAAAATGAGCCCGACAAGTATCATTGAATCGTTTTTGGAAAAACATACTACCTACAAAGCAGAAAACGAAAAACTTGACTTACTGTTTAGGTTTGTACAATACATAGAAAGACAAGTGGTATTGTTTGATGCGCTAGAAGATGCCGCTTTTACAGATGTTCGTGATATGAAGGGAGCGGGAACTTTAAAACAACTGGAACTGGAGGTAATCAATAACCAAAAGGAAAAAGAGATACAAAAAAAATTACAGGACTTTTCTGTTCTATTGGTACTAACTGCTCACCCTACGCAATTTTATCCAGGCACCGTTTTAGGTATTATACATGATTTGTCAAAATCATTGGCAGAAAATGATTCTACCAATGTAAATATGTATTTACAACAGCTAGGTAAAACAGCTTTTTTGCAAAAACAAAAACCTACACCGTATGATGAAGCCATCAGTTTAATTTGGTTTTTAGAGAATGTGTTTTATGCTGCTGCAGGTAGGATAACTACTTTCATAAAAAATCAATTTGGAGATGCATTGCCCCAAAATAAATCAATTATACAAATGGGGTTTTGGCCAGGTGGCGATAGAGACGGCAACCCTTTCGTAACGGCTGATATAACTTTAAAAGTAGCCAAAGCATTAAGAGGCAGTATCATCAAATGTTATTATTTAGAAATAAGAAGAATAAAACGCAGACTTACTTTTAGTGGAATAGATACTATCTTAAATGGGTTGGAAAAACATTTGTACGATAATATTTTTATTCCAGGCTATCAAACAGACATTACAACAAAAGATATTCTTATTGAATTAGAAAAAATTAAGGATATTATCATTTATCAACACAATGGTCTCTTCTTACATCTTGTCACCAATTTAATAAACAAAGTAAATGTTTTTGGGCTTCACTTTGCATCGTTGGATGTACGGCAGGAAAGTACCATTCATGGTCGTGTTTTGGAAACAATATATGGAGAAGCTTATGGCAATTTAAATACAGAAGAAAAGATTGAATTTTTAACTACTACAGAAGAAGCTGTAGAAAAAAAGTATGATGAGAGCTTGGTACAAGATACCATTACAAATATTATTGGCATACAAAATATACAGCTACAAAATGGGGAGGCTGGTTGCAACCGATACATCATCAGCCAATCCAATAGTGCATTGAATGTATTAGAAGTGTATGGCTTGTTTTTGGCTAGCGGTTGGAAGAAAGCAAGTTTGACTATCGATATCGTGCCATTGTTTGAAACGATTGATGATTTGGAAAATGCTGCTGCCATTATGAAAACTTTATATGAGCATACCATTTACAAAAAGCATTTGCAACTAAGAAACAACAAACAAATCATCATGCTTGGTTTTAGCGATGGCACCAAAGACGGCGGATACTTAATGGCAAACTTTGGCATTTACAAAGCTAAGGAAGCGCTTACAAAAATTTCTAAAGATTACGATATAGATGTAGTATTTTTTGATGGCCGTGGGGGCCCGCCTGCAAGAGGAGGTGGAAAAACGCACCAGTTTTATGCCAGTATGGGGAAAAACATAAGCAATAAAGAAATACAAGTTACGGTGCAAGGACAAACCATAAGTTCAAGCTATGGCACAGTAGATGCCGCACAATACAGCATGGAGCAATTGATACATGCGGGCATAAGTAATGAAATATTTAGCAATAAAGAAATAACCTTAGAGGAAGCAGAAGAAGCATTGTTGCAAAAATTATCTGCCAAAAGTCTTGAGTCATATCTTTCCTTAAAAAACCATCCTGATTTTTTAGACTATTTATCAAATATAAGCCCTGTGAAATTTTACAGCGAAACCAATATTGCTAGCAGGCCTAGTAAAAGAAATACAGGAAATCAATTAAGCTTAAAAGATTTGCGGGCAATACCTTTTGTAGGTGCTTGGGCCCAGCTTAAACAAAATGTAACTGGTTATTATGGTGTAGGCACCGCATTGGCTTCATTGGAAAAAGAAGGAAAGTTTTCGTCTGCCAAAAACCTTTATAAAAACTCGTTGTTTTTTAGAACCCTTATCGAAAACTGCGAAATGGCCATGAAAAAATGCTATTTCCCCCTAACAGAATACTTGAGCAATGATGAAAAATATGGCGAAATATGGAATATAATTTACAAAGAGTTTGAGCTTACAAAAAAATATGTGCTTATGTTAAGTGGCAGAAATGAATTGATGAGTAATTATCCGGTAGACAGTTTATCTATAACGATGAGGGAAAAAATTGTGCTTCCCCTCATAACGATACAACAATATGCCATTAACAAAATTAGAGAAATGGATGAACAGCTTGTTATTTCGCCTGCATTAGATACATTTAAGAAACTGGTTATTCGTTCTTCGTTTGGGATAATAAATGCGGGAAGGAATTCGGCTTAGGGGTTTGTTGGGAGGTTTTGCTAAGAGGTCAAAAGAGAAAAAGAGGGTTCTTTATGTTTCACACACCCCTTTCCTCTTTCGTAGTTTAATATTCTGTCCGGTTTAAATCATCATAGCTTTGTTGGGAGGTTTTGCTAAGAGTTCAAAAGAGAAAAACTGAATAGAAAAAGTATCAACTACACAAAAGAAGAAATATAGAGTAATAATAAGTCAGCT
>JANMGS010000274.1:0-3146 GCA_031374745.1 Ferruginibacter sp.
CCGCACTTTCATATACCACTACAAAGCGGCAGCAACAATACCCTGGCAGCCATGCGCCGCAGGTATAAAAAAGAATTATATGCAGAAAAAATTGGTTTAATAAAATTATTAATGCCTCATTGTTGTATTGGTGTAGATGTAATTGTGGGTTTCCCTGGCGAAACAACAGCAGACTTTGCAGAGACTGTTGAATTTCTTCGTGGACTTGATATTTCTTATCTGCATGTATTCACTTACTCCGAGCGTGACAATACACATGCGCTTACCCTTACACCTATTGTACCTATACATGTGCGCAACGAGCGTAATAAAATTTTGCGCAATTTAAGTTACGAAAAAATGCAAGCTTTTACCAACAAACATATTGGCCAAACAAGAAAAGTATTATTTGAACATGTGAATAAAAATGGCATGATGGAAGGCTACTCAGACAATTATATTAAAATAACTACCCCCTTTAAAAAAGAATGGGAAAATGAAATTGTAAGTTGGGAAATATAATTATTGAACTTACGGCTACTTAACAAACCACCACCTAATACCCACCCGTATCATCAACCCTTGGGTAGGATAGTGTGGTGCTGCAAAATTGTTATCAATAAAACCAAAGCCATTTTTAAAACTTGCTGTATTCAAATTTTCTGCTCGCAAAAAGGTTGTAAATCCTTTTATACGAAAATTGAAAAAGGCTGCTACATCTGGTCGGTTTTTTATGGTAACGGTGTCTTGCGGAACAAACTGACCTAAAATGGGAGAATAATTATTTGCTTTGTAAGGGGTGTAATATCTTACTTCCAAGCCTGCACTCACCCTCAAATTTTTGTACACACTACCTTCATATGCTATCCTGCTTCTTGTAAATACGAGCGGTACTCTTATGGGCGCTGCATTATCCGTTTGCTGCAATGTAATGTCTGCGTAATAAAAAACATTCTTCTTCAGCTTTATTTTCTTAGATGCAAAAACTTGTAATAAATTAATGGGCTTGTTGTACTGATCGCTTTTATAAAAATTGGTGAAATAGGCATAATTATTTATCAAATAATTATTAAAACCAAGCTTTATAAATTTATTGGTGGCTGTAGCACCAAAGGATACAATGTTTTCTTTTTTATAACTATTTATATTACCAATATTAAAAGAAGACCTATTGTCAAAAATAAAAGAAGGTGTTCTGTTTACATTGTTAAAATACAATTCTACATTTCCCAACTTCTTATTTAAATACCTACCAATACTGGCTTGTGCGCTGTAATCTCCCGCATTCAATCCATTCAAATAAAATTCTCCTTTTAGCAATACATCCCACAATTTGTTTCTGGTTCTGTTGCGATATTCTCCATGCAACAGTACATTATAAAAATTATAATTTCCTGTTTTAAGCGTAGCTTTTATGGTTTGTAAAGATGCTCCCGCAAGAAAAAACTGTGCAGCATTTTTTGTATCTGGAAATTGAATCAAGGAAAAATCGTTGGTAAGTGTTTGCCATTTTTCATACAACTCAAAAGTATCTTTAGGCTTGGTAAACTGAATTGCATATACATTTTTATAATAAATTGAATCTCCCAACGCATCTTTAAATTGGTAGGTATTTGTAGATAGGGTAAGGGTATGCTGCATCCTCAATTTTGGATAAAAAAGATATTCAGTAGTAGAATCATTTATCGCTAATGAATCTCTTTTACCGATATCATAGCTTTGCCTTAAGAAGAATATTCTTTCTTTATACGTATTACCCGTTTTTACCGATGCTTGAAATGGATTTGGCTGAAAAGGAAGTGCATTGCCTAAATTAACAGGTATACTAAACCTTTCTTTCTTATTGGGATCTAGCAGCAAAGCGTCATCAGTAATTCCTCCATTTTCCGAGGATTTTAATGCATTTGAAATTAATATAAATGAACCATTGTACCTTTTTCTCTTTCCTTGATATGTACTAAACAAACGTATGTTATTGTGATTGGAATTTTGCGTTACAAAAAATCCAGGGGCACTGATAAGTCTATACTCAAATCCAAAATTTATGTTCTGCCTAGGGTTTTGTGTATGCAAGGCTTGTACCATCTGTTCTTTACCACTAGCCAGTTGGTACCCAAGCATCGAAAAAGGACCGGTGGTTTTATAAAATTTCGTTTCCTCCAATTTATACCTATAAATATCATAGGCATGAAAACCGGCATCCCACCCTACCTTGATAAATGGTTTAAAAATAAGTGGGAAAGCTGCGGCACCATTGTTGCCAAGATATTGAAAAGAAGAAGGGACAGAATAATATTTATCAAAATCATTTACGGAAGAATCTATCGGATTTCTTCTTACAGAATCTAAAAATTTATAACTTATAGTAATGGAATCTGCTAAATCATCTCGCCTTTCAAAACCAAGTGTGTCTAGTTTATTATTGCTTTTCTTTTTGGTTGTATCAGATACCTTTGTGTTTCTTAACGCTCTATTTTTTGTACCACGCAAAAAACCATCATCAGTTGAGGTACGAGGCTGCTGGCAAAAAGCCTCTCCAATAAAAAAGATACATACAAATGATAGTATAAAAAGTTTCATCGTCAATTATAACTTTACAACCAATTCTTTAATAAAAATGAGCAAGATAGTAGGTTGTTTTCTTGATTGCCTTTCTTCCAATTTGCTTTTAAAAGTTTGTTGTATTTTAAACATCCTGATTAATTACAACGAGCAGATACCCCCTAACTATGGGATAAATTACGTTTGTTTTTAAAAACAGATTCCTGGTATATTAATATTATCGTTCAAAAATACGTGCTTTCCCCCTCTTATTAAAGCGAAAGCAGTTCTTTTTAACAATCGCTTATGTGTATTGCGCAATAAAAGATAAATGACCATCCGCTATTTGGTGCAAAAGAAGCTTGTCCATATATTGATTCTCTGTTACATCCAAAAGGCATACTTCATTAAAACTGAAAAGAAGACGCTGTCTTTTTATAATGTAAAAGGGTGCATTTGTGGCAAAAAAAGGCCACAGATGCACAGAAAAGCTGTTTTGTATTTGATATTTTAACTATTACACAAATAGATTACAGATAATATGGGTAAATTTATTGAAATAAATTCTTTAAATTAAGGATGAATTTTATACAGCTTGTATTGAATTTTCTAAGAATTTATATTCT
>JANMGS010000275.1:0-10212 GCA_031374745.1 Ferruginibacter sp.
GAATTCATTAAATACCGACCGTTTAAATTATCTATTTTAATTACGGGCTCTTGCACAAGCTGCTTTTCTAGTGGGATATCTACTACAAAAACAGAATCTACCTTCAATTTTTTAAAATTAATTTCAATCGTATTTATATATTCTTGCCTTGCATTTTCCTTTAGTTTGCTAAAAAGAAAGGTACCTTCATTGTCTACCTGCAAATCTCCAAATGATTCTCTGTTGTTGTTAAACTCTGTATTCCACCTAGTGCTATCTAGCAATTGCAGCTTTTCATCATATACTTTTGTTATCAAATGAAACTTATCATTTCTGGTATTTGTTTTATACAACAACAATTTCTTTTTGTCTTCGCTCCATGTTAATGAATAATACGTGTTGCTGGCAAATGCGCCCGTTTTGGTTGTGTCTAATTGCAACACATCGCCAATCAATTTTCCATCAAAATTCATTCTGGCTGCTTTGCAATAGGTAATATTTCCTTTTTGATATTGCCATACCATCAAAAAATTATCCGCATACGTTACAAAATCTATGTTAATGGTTCTATCAGAGATAAAATCCAACTTTATGGTTTCTTTGGATACCATATTGTAATCGTAGATGGTAAGTTTATGGTTACGATTGATATTTTTATAAACGAGGAAATTATCAGAAAATTTTCCAAGGATTTCAAAATTCAGGTTTCTTGTATCTGTTTTTTCAATATCGGAATAAGTAATACTTTGAGCAGTTGCATACTTACCAAAAGAAAAAGCAACTATAATAAAAAATACATATTTCATGGTTCTATAATTAATTATCATAAAAATACGATTTTTAATAAGTAGCGTCAACTATTTAAAAAACAAATCGTTTTATTTAATGTTAAATAACTTTACAATCAAATAATAAAAAAATATGCAAACGATATTAATAACGGGAGGAACTGGGCTTGTGGGAAGGGCACTTGTAAAGCAACTGCTGGAAAAAGGATACAAAGTTATCATTCTCACCAGAAAAATACCTGAAACAAACCCCACCGAAAATATATCTTATGCAAGTTGGGATATACAAAAAGGAACCATTGATGTAAATGCGATAGCCAATGCAGATGCCATCATACATCTTGCAGGTGCAGGTGTAATGGACAAAAAATGGGATGACGCTTACAAAAAAGAAATAGAAGAAAGTAGGACACAAAGTAGCGCACTGCTGGTGAATACGCTAAAAAATAACGAACACAAGGTAAAAATAATTGCTAGTGCGTCGGCCATTGGTTGGTATGGCGAAGATAAAATACCCAACCATTATTTTACGGAAAACGAAAAACCGGATGATGGTTTTTTAGGAGCAGTATGTCTCAAATGGGAGCAAAGCATAGAAGCTGCAGCGTCGTTGGGTATAAGGGTTTGCAAACTAAGAACCGGAATTGTACTAAGCAAAGAAGGCGGTGCATATGCCGAATTTAAAAACCCATTAAAGTTTGGAGTAGCCGCCATTTTGGGCAATGGTAAGCAAATGGTAAGTTGGATTCATATAGATGATCTTTGCAGGCAATTCATCTTTGCGCTAGAAAATGAAGAGATGAATGGTAGTTACAATGCGGTGGCCCTATCGCCTGTGAGCAACAAAGAACTTACGCTAGCAATAGCCAAAAGCGCACGAGGCAAAAACTTTATACCAATACATGTACCCACATTCATACTGAAAATTATGTTGGGCAATCGCAGTATTGAAATATTAAAAAGTGCTACGGTAAGTTGTAAAAAAATAAAAGATGCGGGTTTTACCTTTTTGTACCCAAGTGTAGAATCGGCGGTAAATGAAATTGAAAAGAAACAGTGATCGTATGCAACAAATGCAAAAATAAAAAAGACAATATTCTTGCATTTGTGGCATTGTTTTAAACAATTACAAATCTGTTTTCAGGTATTTTTTTCTACTCCACCAAATGAATAAGGTTAAATAAGCAAGTGCAAAACCAAGTACAACCCAAGTATAATCGGTGGGCAAAGCTCCTTTGGCTAAACCTTTCAACGGATTGTCTGGAAAAGTAAGCAGCCCATCCGCAGCGTTCATTGGTAGATAATCTCCTATACTACCAAGGTTTCTGCCAGTATCGGATTTTAATTTCATACTCAATACATCCAATATCTGAGACAAAAAGTTTTCTGCACCTAGGTATATAAAGAATAAGCCAATGGCAAAGCCCGTCTTTTTTATAAGTACAGATATCAATACTGCAAACATATTATAAGTTACTGCCTTTAAGAAAAAGAAACCTACATGAGAAAAACTGTTTAATGAAAAACTGGTGCCAGAAGCAAATCCGAAACCCAATGCAGTAAGGAAAACTAAAATCGTACTTACGATGGCTATAATTAATGCCATAACAAGTTTTACAGAAATAAATTCATTTCTACTCCAACCATCAATTATATTTTGCCTATTTGTACGAAATGCATATTCGTTGGTAATAAGCATTATGATAAGCATGGCCGGCAAAATAAGCAAGAAGCCCGTTGCATAACTGGTAGTTTGCCATGTACTCGTAAAGCTATACGGACTAAAGGATACCACCATACCACCCGTAGAATTGCTTACAATATTTTTGTTTATGATAAAAACAATGTAATTGGTAAGTATTACCCCTACAGCAAAAAATATGGCCAATATCTTAAACGCTCCGTAATTTTTTATTTTAAGCCATTCTATTTTTAAAAGATTAATCATGGTCTGTTTTATTATAAATGATATTAATTAGTTAGTTCCAAAAATTTAGATTCAAAATTGCTTTTCTTCAATTGCAAGTGAGAAAGCACAATGCCATTGTCGAAACAAAATTTGTTGATGGCCGAAAGATCTGCCTGGCCTGAATTGTAGGACAGTTCAATCACCCCTCCTACTTCATCTATCCTTATGTAATTGTTCAATCTTGTTACAACATTTCTTAAACTTTCTTTATCGGCAGCGGCAATTTGTACAATATCATTTTCCTGAAAAACATCATTTACACTTCCAGACGTAAGCAAATCTCCTTGCTTAAGAATAGCCACATGGGTACAAACTTTTTCTACTTCGTCTAACAAATGGCTAGCCATAATAATGGTTTTACCCTTTGCCGAAAGGTCTTTTATGAGCAATCTTATTTCTGAAATTCCTACCGGATCCAATCCATTGGTAGGTTCATCAAATACCAATACATCTGGATTACCGAGCAAGGCTGCGCCAATAGCCAAACGCTGTTTCATACCAAGCGAGTAAGTACTAAAGGGGGAGTTTTTTCTTTTTAGTAAGTCCACCGTTTGCAAAACATGCTCAATATCCTCTTCTCCAATTCCTTTTATAGCACAAGAAATTTTTAAGTTTTGTACTGCAGATAAATAATGATAAAAATTGGGTGTTTCCAACAATGTACCAATTTTCTTTCGATGTGCATCGGTAGCCACTTCATCAAATAGTTGGTAGCTTCCGCCTGTTGCTTTTAGCACGTTCATAATAATACCAAGCAAGGTAGTTTTACCACTTCCATTTGGGCCAAGTATACCAAACACACATCCTTTTGGAACAGAAAAGCTAACGCCTTTTAGTGCTTTTATATTCCCATAATTTTTTGAAATATTTTCTACAGTTAGAATAGCCATATTATAAATTTATGTATCAAAGAAAGTAAATTGTTGTTGCACAATAATAAATATTTTTTTGAACGGTAGAAAAATGGGTTAAAGGGTGTGCGTTTTATATTGTTTAGATAACCAATTTTTACCCTCCGCTATTCTGGTAATCATCATAGAACAAACCAAATCGCCATTTGCATTTAACAGCGTGGCCAATGGATCTACCAATGTACCCACTATCATAGCAACTGGCAACGCTTGTTCCATGGGGAATCCATAAACAGTAATAGCCAACACTTCTCCTATATAACCACCATTGGGTATCACTCCTTCTACAATAGAAACGATGATGGTAATACCAATTGCAATTAATATATTTTGAGGATTGGTAAAGTCTTTTCCAAAAATGGCAAAAAGCACTGCAATTTTTATTACCGACGACATAGACGATCCATCTTTGTGCAATGGTGCACCAAGCGGTATAGATACATTTCTGATGTAACCAGGAATATTCATTTTTTCCGCTGCTTCCAAATTGGCTGGAATGGTAGCGATGCTACTGCAAGTGCCCAAAGCAGTTAATGATGGAGTGATGTTGTTTTTCCAAAAATGCTTTATACCTACAATGCCTCCTCCAAAAAAAGCATATATGCTAAAAAAGGAAAAGAAATAAAATATCCCAATCCCATAATACAGTGCCATTGGCCGTGCATAAGCACCAAATAATTGTGGACCAAAAATACCTACTTGGTTGGCAAAATAGGCACCTAGCCCTATTGGTGCCACTTTCATAATGATGTGCAGTAGTTGTTTCATTACTTCATTTCCCGAATCTAAAAAAAGCCGAAAGTTGTTGCCTTTTTCGCCAGAACGCAGGCTAGCAAACCCAATTAAAAATGAAAAAATAATAAGGGCCAGCATATTTTTACGAGAGAGCAGTTCAAAAAAATCGTTTGTTGTAAGCAATTGCGTTATTTGGGAACCGGTAGAACCCATTTTAATTTCTTCCAAAGAAATATTGGATGAAGTCATTTGAAAATGAATAGGAAAAAACAACACCCCAATAATCGTTACTACTGCAGAAATAATTACCGTCCCCAAAAACACCCCCATTACAATTGAAAACAATTTCCCCAATTTCTCCGTTTTATCCAAACCTGCAATAGAAGATGAAATAGTAAAGAAAACCAACGGAATGATAGCTGTAAAAAGGAGATTAAGAAAAATATCCCCCAATGGCTTTAGTACCTCTACTTGTTTACCAAAAATTAATCCCAATATACTGCCAATTACAATACCACCCAGCAATAGAATAATGCTGCTATAATTTTTAATAAAACTACCAAAACTCATTTTATTAGGTTCCATTGCTGTGGTTTTTATGTAAATATATACAACCTATCTACCGCTTATCAATATTTTACGAATAATTATTGCCATTGCCAATATGTATATATTTTTGCCTTTCAACCACACATATATGAAAAGAATCGTTTTTTATTGCTCGTTTATGGCAATTGGCGCTTTGGCTAATGCCCAACAAAAGGTAGCTTTTACCGAATACAAACTCAAAAACGGCTTACCCGTTATATTACACCAAGATAAATCTGCACCGGTAGTGGCGGTATCTGTAATGTACCATGTAGGCAGTAAAGATGAACAACCTGACAGAACTGGGTTTGCCCATTTCTTTGAGCACTTGCTGTTTGAAGGAACTAAAAATATTAAAAAAGGCGAGTTCATGAAAATTGTAAGTGCCAATGGTGGCCAAAACAACGCAAACACTTCTCAAGATCGTACGTTTTATTTCGAATTATTTCCATCCAACCAATTGGCCACAGGCCTTTGGCTAGAAAGTGAGCGTATGCTGCACCCCATCATTAATCAAATTGGGGTAAAAACACAAAATGAAGTGGTAAAGGAAGAAAAAAGATTGCGGGTAGACAATTCTCCTTACGGCAATTTTATAGCTGAAATAATGAAAAGGTTGTTTACCAAACACCCCTACAATTGGGTACCAATAGGCAGTATGGCTCATTTAGATGCTGCTACTTTAGAAGAATTCCAAGCTTTTAATAAAAAATTTTACACCCCTAGCAATGCCGTTTTGGTAGTAGCCGGAGATATTGATATTGTCAAAACAAAGCAATTGATAGAAAGTTATTTTGCTGACATTCCAAGTGGCACCCCTATTGTAAAGCAAAAATTTGAAGAAGATCCCATCACAAAACAAATAGTAGATACTGCTTACGATAATAACATTCAATTACCTGCTATCATGTGCGCCTACAGGATTCCTGGTAGGCTAAGCAAAGAGTCGCAAGCATTGGAAATGGCAGCAGCTGTTTTAAGCCAAGGCAATAGCAGTCGTATGTATAAGAAAATGGTAGATGATAAAAAGAATTCGTTAGCAGTAGGTAATTTCAGTTATGCGTTGGAAGATTATGGCGCCTATATTTCTTATGCAATACCCAATAATGGAACGTCAGTAGATACTTTGCTAAAAGACATGGATGAAGAAGTAGTAAAATTGCAAAATGAATTAATCAGTGTAGATGAATTTTCCAAGTTGCAAAATCAATTTGAAAATGATTTCTTGGAAAAAAACACCAGAATGTTGGGTGTAGCAGAAAATTTAGCAAATGGTTTTACTTTTTATAAAAATACCAATCACATCAATACCGAACTGGATGCAATAAGAAAAGTTACACGTGCGGATATACAAGCAGTAGCCAAAAAATATTTAAACCCTAACCAAAGGGTGGTATTGTATTATTTACCAAATAAAAAATAGTTTCACCATATTTTACAAAAAGTAAAAAATAATAAATGAAAAAAATAATCATAGTTGCATGTAGCCTGTTTCTTTTACAAAACAGCTTTGCACAAGTAAAAATAGACAGGTCCATTAAACCTGCTGCAGGGCCCGCACCTACCATTACTTTTAAAGACCCTGTAACATTTACTATGCCTAATGGGATGACCGTTATGGTAGTAGAAAATCATAAATTGCCAAAAGTGAGGGCTTCTTTAAACATAGATAGAGGACCAATAACAGAAGGCAAAAAAGCTGGACTACTAGATATGATGGGAGGAATGCTAGGAGAAGGAACTACCAATATGAGTAAAGATAAATTTGATGAAGCGGTAGACGCCATTGGAGCCGATGTGAATTTATACTCGGGTGGTGGATCTGCCTCTGCCCTTACTCGTTATTTCGAAAAAGCATTTATGCTGATGGCAGATGGTTTAAAAAATCCATCTTTCCCACAAGCCTCTTTTGAAAAATTGAAAACACAAACAATTACTGGATTAAAATCCAACGAAAAGAGTGCTGCTGCCATTGCTGGTAGGGTATCGCAGGCATTGAGTTTTGGCAAAACAACCGCACAAGGCGAGTTTACTACTGAGGCATCTGTAAAAGCACTTACACTTGATGATATAAAAAATGCCTACAAAAACTATGTCACTCCATCTCGTAGTTATTTAACTTTTGTTGGAGATATTACACCTGCAACAGCAAAAGCGTTGGTAACAAAAGCTTTTGCAAATTGGACTGGCAAAAAATTGGAATTGGAAACATTGACAGCCATAAAAAATCCCGAAAAAACGGAAATAGATTTTGTTGATTTACCAACTGCTGTACAAGGCGAATTGAGCGCTGGCAATATTGTAAGCAACCCAATGGGTGGAAAAGATTACCATGCTTTGCTTTTGGCTAATCAAATATTGGGTGGCGGTGCCGAGAGTAAGTTATTCATGAACCTTAGGGAAAAACACGGCTTTACCTATGGCGCCTATTCGAGTATAGGAAGTGGTCGTTTTCAAAGCCTATTTAAGGCGGGTGCTGCAGTGCGTACAGATAAGGTAGATAGTGCAGTGCAAGAAATGGTAGCAGAAATATTAAACATGAGAGATGGGAAAGTAACGGAGGAAGAACTTGCCATAGCTAAAGCAAAATACAATGGATCATTTGCATTGGGTATGGAAGATCCTTCTCGTGCTGCTACATATGCAAGCAATATTCTAATAAACAATTTACCCAAAGATTTTTACAGAACTTATTTACAAAAAATAAATGCCGTTACCATTGATGATATAAAAAGGGTATCAAAAAATTATTTTAGCGAAAGCAATGCAAGAATTGTAATTGTAGGAAATGGTAAAAAAATAATTCCTAGTTTAATGCGCTTAGGTTATCCAATAAAAAAATATGATAAATACGCTGACCCTGTAGCAGAAGAAGTAAAAGAACTAAAAGTAGCGGAAACGCCAAACAATACCGATGCGGTATCTGGCAATAGCATCATACAAGATTATTTTAAAGCCATTGGCGGAAAAGAAGAAGCTGCTAAAATTACTTCTATGGTATCTATCATAGGTATGGAAATGATGGGCAGACAAATTACTGGTGTAGAAAAAAAGATGGCTCCCAATAAATCATTAACAGAAATGAAGATGGGAGAAATGACTGTCTACAAGAAAGTTTTCGACGGGACGAAAGGATTTACACAACAAGGCCCACAAAAAGCAGATTTTAATGAAGGAGAAATTAAAGAAGCATTGGATGAAAAGGGTGTAATTCCACAACTATATTACAACAACAAAGAGTACATTGGAAAAGGAAAAGTAGGCGATGAAGAAACGTACCGCTTAAAAGTAATTTTCCCAAGCGGCAGAACATCTGTACAACAATACTCCGCTAAAACTGGTTTATTATTGCAAGAAGAAACTACCAGCAAAGAAGGGGATGTGGAAATTACTTCTACAACAGAATATAAGGATTATAAAAAAGTAGGAAACTTACTTTTTCCGCATAACATCATTTCAAGCGCAGATGGGCAAGAGTTTAATATCAAAATTTCTGAAATAAAATTAAATACAGGAGTAACAGAGGCTGATTTTCAATAATTCAATCGATTATAAACAAAAGGCTCCACAACATGGTGGGGCCTTTTTTTATATATTTCCCTATTTTTTATTTTTAAAAAGCTAAATTTCTTTTGCCCGTAACTTAAAAATGTTACCTTCGATTTATAAAAATAGTTGTTTAACTAACTATTTTTATTTTTACCAAAAAAAGTGTTTAACTTATACATATGAAACGTACAATAAAAAAAGTAGCCGTATTAGGTAGTGGTGTAATGGGAAGCAGGATTGCTTGCCATTTTGCAGGCATTGGTTTGCCCGTATTGCTTTTGGATATTACAGCCCCCTCTAACTCCCCCGAAGGGGGAGAACTACCGAAGCAAGTAGATAGAAACAAGATAGTAAATGATGCGTTGGCAGCTGCTGTAAAATCCAACCCATCTCCTTTGTATACAAAAGATGCAGCAAAGAGAATAACCACAGGCAATTTTACCGACAATATGAAAGATATTGCCACGGCAGATTGGGTTATAGAAGTAGTGGTAGAAAGGCTCGATATAAAGCAACTCATTTTTGCAGAGGTAGAAAAATACAGAAAGCCAGGAACGCTTATCACTTCTAACACTTCGGGCATTCCTATACACATGATGGCGGAAGGACGCAGCGATGATTTTAAAAAACATTTTTGTGGTACCCACTTTTTCAATCCACCCCGTTATTTGCGTTTGCTAGAAATAATTCCTACCGAACATACCGATACCGATGTGGTAGACTTTTTAATGAACTATGGCGATTTATACCTTGGCAAAACCACTGTATTAGCAAAAGATACACCTGCATTTATTGCAAACAGGGTTGGCGTATTTAGCATGATGGCCATCATGAATATCATGGAAAAATTGGGTCTATCTATCGATGAAATAGATACACTAACTGGACCCGTAATTGGAAGGCCAAAATCTGCTACCTTTCGCACGGCCGATGTTGTAGGCATTGATACGTTGGTAAAAGTAGCCAATGGTGTAGCGGCTAATTGTCCGAATGATGAAGCCAAAGCTATTTTTAACATTCCCAGCTGGCTCACCAAAATGGTTGAAAATAATTGGTTGGGCGATAAGACAGGACAAGGGTTTTTTAAGAAAACGAAATCTGCCGATGGTGCAAAAGATATAGATGTTTTGAACTTAACAACTTTAGAATACGAGCCACGCAAAAAAGCAAAATTTGCTACCCTTGAAGCAGCAAAACCCATAGAAGATTTAAAAACCAGGTTAAAATCATTGAATGCAGGACAAGATAAAGCTGGAGAATTTTATCGTTCTTTTCACAATGCTTTGTTCTCCTATATTTCGCATCGCATACCAGAGATAAGCGACGAAATATACAGGGTAGATGATGGTATGATGGCTGGCTTTGGCTGGGAAATAGGCGCCTTTGAAAGTTGGGATACACTTGGCGTAGCCAAAACCGTAGACGCCATGAAGGCAGCGGGTTGTAGTGTAGCTACTTGGGTAGATGATATGCTGGCAAAAGGCATAAAAACTTTTTATAAAACAGAAAATGGTAAAAGATATTGTTACGATATTGCTTCAGGCGCCTATCAAGAAATGCCTGGTGGAAATTCATTTATCGTAATGCGCAATTTTGAAAATGAAACCGTTTGGAAAAATTCAGCATGTCGCACCTATCATTTGGGTAATGATGTTTTAGGACTGGAATGGTACACCAAGATGGGCAGCATTGG
>JANMGS010000282.1:0-4402 GCA_031374745.1 Ferruginibacter sp.
CATACAGCCAAGACAAAAAAGGGCAAAATACGAGCAGGTGTTATAAATACGCTGCTCTACTCCGGCGACGAGTTTAACAACAGGGTGGCTTTTGTAAAAGCAGCTGATTTTATTGGTCCACGCATTCACAAAGGTATATTCGGTACAGATTTTCTAGACCGTGTACACAATGGAAAAAAAGTAATGCTGTTTGGAAATATATCATTGCCACACACATTCACTTACATCAAAGACTTTGCAGCAGCTATGATAAATGTTGGTACAGCAAATGATACATTTGGACAAATATGGCATGTACCCAACGCCCCTGCATTAAGCTTGGATAAATGGGTACACTTGTTTGAAGTGGTTACCAACAAAAAAATAAAAAAAACGGTTACACCAAAGTTTGTGATTAGAATCGCAGGCTTATTCAATTCTTTCATCAAAGAATTATTTGAAATGGCATATCAGTTTGAATATCCATACCTCGTAAACCACGATAAATATCTAAACCGCTTCGGTAACCATATTACCTATCCATCAGACATCGTAAAAGAAACGGTTGAATGGTACTCTTCAATCAAAAAAAATAATTAAGAAAATAAGCAGTTGCTGCATTTATGGACAAATGTCCCTAAACGGGAATTTGTGTTGATAGACCTTTGCATTATCAAAAAAAAAAATTAAAACAAAATGAAAAATAACAACAAAACAATTGGGATCTTACTCATTACAGGTGCAATTGCATTGCTAATTCCCTACACAATGCTTACCATTAATTTTGAGTATCCCGCTATTTTAAGACAGAACACCGGAACAATTCTTACCAAGTTTTACCAGGGTGGAAATTCACTGATATGGACATGGTTTGCTTTTGCCATAACAGGCATTCCATTAATACCAGCTTATATCATGATTGGTCAAAAATTTGAAAACAAAGCACCCTTGGTACGCATCGCTACAAGCATTGGTGTAATTGGTTTAATTGTTCAGATGATTGGTTTATTAAGATGGACATTTGTTGTACCAGTACTTGCCGATACGTTTGTACATGCAGCAGACGAAGCAACAAAAGCTGCTGCCATCGTTTCGTTTAAAACTATTCACCAGTTTGCCGGTGTGATACTGGGCGAACATTTAGGACAACTTTTTACTATTGCATGGACGGTGATGATAACCATTTCATTTGCCAAATTAAAACTGATGCCAAAATGGGTAAACTGGCTGGGTATTATTTGTGCTGCAATTTACCTGCTGGCACAGGCTGAATTATTTGCAACAGTAATAAAAGGTTTTCCTGTATGGGACATGGCTGGCTTTATTGGAAGTACGCTCTGGCTGGTTTGGCTTATTGTAGTAGGTGTTGTGTTTATTAAAAAAAGAAATCAATCCGCCGCGGCGGAATAACCAAAAAAATAATTTATTTATGACTACCAGAATCATTTTCGCAATTACACTATTGGCCTACGCCATGATTGCAAGCCAGGCTTTCATGTACATACTTTCATTAAAGCAGGTGCAGCTTAATTTGAATGCAAGTTCTTACACCGAAATACGAAAGCTGATAGACATCAGCATGAGAGCCAGCTTTAAATATGTTATTTACGCAGCATTACTTGCAAACTTTTTACTTGTACTTGCAACGGTAAAAACTCCTACCAGTCTTGTATTTATTACTGCAACAATTGCGTTCGTTGCTTTGGTTGCCGAAATACTGCTTACATTAAAAGGTAATTTACCCATCAATGATGTTATCAATACATGGTCTGCAGATAATATTCCTGCAAACTGGACTTCTTTCAGAGATAAATGGTTTACTATCTTTCAATACAGGCAAATTGCCAGCATAACCGGCTTTATAAGTTTACTTGTTGGCGGTGTGTTTGGGACAAAATAATTTTTAACGATTTGTCAAATTACGAATATGAGACTTTTTATCAAAACAATATTTTTTACTTTTTTACCCATTCAACTTATGGCACAAAACAATATTTTATTTATGTCTGCTACAGAAATAGTAGCTAAAATCAGGAACAAGGAAGTTACTTCCTATGAAGTAGTATCGGCTTATTTACAACAAATAGAAAAACAAAACGGCATTTTTAATGCAGTAGTTTTAGTAGATAAGGAAAATGCTTTGCGTCAGGCTACATTAGCAGATGAAGCTATTAAGAATGGGAATCATTTAGGGAAACTACATGGTGTCCCTATCACGATTAAGGATAATTATATGACACAAGGATTGACAACCACGTCGGGATATGAACCATTGCGAAACCATATCCCAACAAAAGATGCTGAACTTGTAAAACTGCTAAAATCTGAAGGCGCCATTATTATTGGCAAAACCAATTTATCGGTTTTAGCCATGGACATGCAGACTGATAATGCTATTTTCGGAAAAACCAATAATGCCTGGGATATTAACAGAACCAGCGGAGGTAGTAGTGGCGGTTGTGCGGTTGCACTTGCAACAGGAATGACAGCACTGTCATTTGGAAATGACCTTGCAGGCTCGATCCGTCTGCCGGCGGCTTATTGTGGCGTATATGGATTCAAACCCACTTTTGGAGTGGTATCATTGCAGGGAATTCAAACTGACCCAAAAGAGAAAACAAACGGATTAAAATCACTGGCGGTTGCAGGTCCTTTGGCCCGAAATATTGATGATCTGGAACTGGCAATGCAAATTATAGCACAAGCCACAACAAGCGATCAAAGACTTGTACCGCTGAACCAGTATACAAAAACAGTTGAAATAAAAAACCTTAAAATAGCTTGGGCAGATGAATTTGGTGATGTACCAGTTGATGAAGAAATTAAAAACGCCATTAAAAATTACATCACTGAATTAGAAAATGCAGGGGCAAAGGTTGTTAAAGTGACTCCTGACTTAAACTTTTATCAAGCATGGAAAACATGGGGAAGTTTGGTGGGTATGCAAGGTGGTTACAAGACTTCCAATTTTTTGAAATGGCTGGGATTGCCATTTACAAAAAGTGCATTGAAAAATGTTCCTATGCACCAAAACATTGTTAAGCCAAACTCTGTAGAGAAATATATGATTGCCTTAAATGAGCAAGATGCAATGATTGCGACCATGGAAAATTTTTTAAATGAATACGACGTTTTGATTTGTCCGGTTAGTGCTGTCACAGCATTTAAGCATCATGAGCCAAGTAAGTCATACGGAAATTTCAGCCTCTATAATAATCCACTGTTTGTGAATGGTGAAGCAATACATTATTATATGGCAACACAAGCCTATACTACTCCATTTACATTAACAGAAAGCCCGGTTTTGTCTATGCCAATCTCTCTCAGTAAAGATTCGTTGCCTATCGGTATTCAAGTAATTGGTAAACGTTTTTCCGATTTCAGATTGCTGAAAATTGGAATGGTATTAAACAACTATGCTGAGAAGTTTAAATATCCATTAGAATAATTTTAATTTTGTAATTGAGGAACAATGCCGGCAGGTAGCCTCGGTTTTGCAATAGGGTAACTGAAGTACTTCTTTGAAATATTTGTGCATGAAACAGACGAAGCAACGAAAGCTACTGCCATCGTTTCTTTTACGTCTCGGAGGGTTTTCACAAGCAAAAAAATTGAAGTATAAAAGAACTAACCGTGAAACCCAAACACACAAAAAAACTTAGAATTATAATAAAGTCATCCCATAAATTTTTAAAATGTTTTTTACTGTCAAAAAAGTGATGTCAATTTCTATCGGTAGAGATTATTAAGTAGTTTTAAATGTTTCAGGGTGTTGATATTTAACCGACTTCTCTTATAGAGTCGGCTTTTGTAACTAAAATTTGGGCTCTTTTACACGTCGGTGTTTCGCAACAAGTATTTTTTCTAATGTATACTTTATGTGTTCGAAAACCCCGCTGCGACATTTGAGACAGCAAATCACCCACTACAATTTCCTTATTGTTTCATTAAGCCGACCTGAAATATATAGCACTTGTATGCTGGCTTTGCTCAACCCTTGTTTTATAGAATTTATCTGAATGGTTTCTTTTTGCAAATCGGCTTCTTGCAAGTTTAATTCCGATGCAGTAAGCTTTCCATTTTGAAAGCGCTCCTGATTTATTTTCAAGTTCTGCTGAAGTAAACCAACATTTTCTTCTGCAATTTTTAATGCTTCTTTCAATCTTTCTATTTCCTGATTTGATTGTAATAGATTTTTTAAAACGCTTGATTGCAACTCTTCTTTTTCATATTTCAAAACCATTAATTGAGTTTGAAGTTGCTTATTCCCATTTATGGATTTATCTTTTGAAAGAATTGGAAAAGCGAGTGACAGTCCTACATAACTATTGCCAAACCAAGA
This sequence comes from Ferruginibacter sp., assembly GCA_031374745.1. Taxonomy (GTDB): domain Bacteria; phylum Bacteroidota; class Bacteroidia; order Chitinophagales; family Chitinophagaceae; genus Ferruginibacter. The sequence goes on from JANMGS010000282.1 coordinate 4,322, forward strand.
ATTGGCTTGAATTGGATTCAATTTTTGGCTATACTGATTTGCTCCCAAAAATCCCTGAAACCCTATTGTTGGCTTGCTTTT
>JANMGS010000298.1:0-8836 GCA_031374745.1 Ferruginibacter sp.
GTACATCTGCAGTTTCTTTCAGCGGTGCTGTTGCTGGTACAAATTATAATTGGACAAACTCCAATACTGCTATAGGTTTTGGCGTAGCTGGCACTGGCAATATTCCAACTTTTATTGCTACCAATAATACCAATTCGCAGATAGCCGGTACTATAACAATCACCCCTATTGCCAATGGCTGCCCGGGGCCTGCAATAACATTTTTAATAAAAGTAAATCCTACTCCATCGGTTACACAAGCACCAGACCAAGTGCTTTGTAATGGTTCTAGTACATCAGCAGTTTCTTTCAACGGTGCTGTTGCTGGCACAACTTATAATTGGACTAATACTAATACTACCATCGGTTTAGGAGCATCTGGCAGTGGCAATATTCCAACTTTTGTAGTTACAAATAATACCAATGCGCAGATAGTAGGTATGATAACGGTGAGACCTACTGCTAGTGGCTGCCCAGGGCCTGCAAAAACATTTTTAATAAAAGTAAATCCTACAGCATCGGTTGTTCAAGCACCCGACCAAGTGCTTTGTAACGGTTCTAGTACGTCAGCAGTTTCTTTCAGTGGTGCTCTTGCCGGCACAGCTTATAATTGGACAAACACTAATACTGCCATCGGTTTAGGAACATCTGGCACTGGTAACATTCCTGCATTTGTTGCTACCAACAATACCAATGCACAGATAACTGGTACAATAACGGTAACACCTACTGCTAGTGGCTGCCCGGGTCCTGCAAAAACTTTTTCAATAAATGTAAATCCTACCCCGTCGGTTGTACAAGCACCCGATCAAGTGCTTTGTAATGGTTCAAGTACATCAGCAGTTTCTTTTAGCGGTGCTGTTGCTGGTACAAATTATAATTGGATAAACACTAATACTGCAATAGGTTTAGGCGCAACGGGAACTGGCAATATTCCAACTTTTATAGCAACCAATAATACCAATGCACAGATAACTGGTACAATAACGGTAACACCTACTGCGAATGGCTGCGCTGGGCCTGCAAAAACTTTTTTAATTAATGTAAATCCTACAGCTTCGGTTGCACAAGCACCCGACAAAGAGCTTTGCAACGGCTCTAGTACATCAGCAGTTTCTTTCAGCGGTGCAGTTGCCGGCACAACCTATAATTGGACAAACACTAATACAGCAATCGGTTTGGGAGCATCAGGTACTGGAAATATTCCAACTTTTGTTGCTACCAATAATACCAATGCTCAGATCACGGGAACAATAACGGTCACCCCTTCTGCCAATAGTTGCACTGGGCCAGCAATAACATTTTTAATAAAAATAAATCCTACACCATCAGTTGTTCAAGCTCCCGACCAAGTGCTTTGTAATGGTTCTAGTACATCAGCAGTTTCTTTCAGCGGTGCTGTTGCCGGTACAAATTATAATTGGATAAACTCCAATACGGCTATAGGTTTGGGCGTGGCTGGCACCGGCAATATTCCAACTTTTGTTGCTACCAATAATACCAATGCACAAATTGCAGGTACAATAACAGTGACACCTACTGCTAGTGGCTGCCCGGGGCCTGCAAAAACGTTTTTAATAAATGTAAATCCTACCCCATCGGTTGTACAAGCTCCAGACCAAGTGCTTTGTAATGGCTCTAGCACATCAGCAGTTACTTTCAATGGTGCTGTTGCCGGCACAAATTTTAATTGGACAAACACTAATACTGCAATCGGTTTAGGTGCTAATGGCATTGGCGACATTCCAACTTTTGTAGCTACCAACAATACCAATGCACAGATAGATGGTACAATAACGGTGACACCTACTGCAAATGGCTGCCCGGGACCTGCAAAAATATTTTTAATAAAAGTAAATCCTACAGCTCTGGTTACACAAGTGCCAGATCAATTGCTTTGTGCCAATACCAACACTACAGCAATTAATTTTTCAGGCAATGTTGTTGGGACTATTTATAATTGGACGAACAGTAATACAGCAATCGGACTAGATGCCGCAGGTACAGGAAATATCCCAGCGTTTGTAACCACCAACACAACCTATTCACCAATAACTGCAACCATAACTGTGGCAGCAAATATTAATGGTTGTGCAGGGCCATCAAGATCTTTCATGATTAAAGTAAACCCAAGTGTAAACATACAAGCAAGCAATGACATAGCTATTTGCAAAGCGGGAAATACAGTTCTAAGTGCAAATGGAAGTCAGAATTTTGAATGGACTCCTTCAACAGGATTGAGTTGTACCAACTGCCCAAATCCAATTGCTTCTCCAGATTCGACCACGATGTATACTGTAAAGGCATTTCCGAATACAGGCTGCCAAAGAAGTGATTCAATAAAAGTCACCGTACATCAACCCATACAGATCAACCTTGCGCCTAATAGGCAAATTTGTGCGAAAGAACCCATAAACTTATGGGCAAATGGTGCATCCTCTTATATATGGTCACCAAGGGTTGGATTGAACAACAGCACTTCCCCTAACCCGATTGCAAACGTGAATCAAAATACAACATTCATGGTAATAGGATCTGATAACCATAATTGTTTTAAGGATACAGGTTACATTGCTATAACCGTACTTCCAGCTCCAACCATTCAATTAGGGGCAGATCAAACATTGTCCACTGGTACCATATTTCCATTGACATCTGTAATTACCAATGGTCCAATTGTTTCTTGGTTATGGACTCCTTCTACAGATTTAAGTTGCAACAATTGTCCTAAGCCCTTGGCTACGGTTAAAAAAGATATTACTTATACCGTTTTGGTAAAAAATATTTTTGGATGTACTGCTACTGACGACATTCGAATACATACTATTTGCGAAGGATCACAAGTATTCGTACCAAACGCTTTTACGCCTGATGCTGATGGTAAAAATGATGTCTTGATGGTGAGATCAAAAGGAATCGGATTGATACGATCTTTCAAAATATATTCACGTTGGGGAGAATTGATTTTTGAAAAAACCAATTTTCAGCCAAACAACCCCGCATTTGGATGGGATGGAAAAATAAAAGGCATTACAGGTTCTGCTGAAGTATATGTGTATGTAGTAGAAGCCGCTTGTGATAATTTACAGAATTACACCATTAAAGGAAATGTATCCATATTAAAATAAAATGAAAGCAATAATTTACATATCATTTTTTCTTTTCTTCTTGCTGATTCAGTCAAAAAGCCATGCGCAGCAGGATATTCATTTTGCCCAGTTTTATGAATTGCCCATGCTCCGAAACCCGGCGTTGGCAGGTATCTTCAATGGCAAAACCAGGTTTACAGCAGCTTATAGGAATCAATGGGAAAGCATAACAGTGCCTTATCGTACGATGGCGCTAGGCTCCGAAGTAAAAATTTTTAAGGGTATATCAGATGGCGATTTTATAACACTTGGTTTACAAATAACGAATGACGTGGCGGGTGATTCCAGATTGCAGAGAACACAAATTCTACCTGTAGTAAATTATCACAAACTTTTAAACGAAGAGAACGCCACCACCATTTCACTTGCCTTTATGGGAGGCTTGGTATCTGAAAATTTTGACCTCAGTAAATTGAAATTTGATGACCAATTTGTTGGAGGTAATTATAGCTCATCAAATCCCACCAGCCAAACATTTAGTAGAACTTCATTCAAATATTATGATATGTCAACAGGAATGAGTTTTACCAGTTTCATCAATGATAATATAAAAATGTATGTAGGTGCAAGTTTGTTTCATGTAAACAATCCAACACTTAGCTTTATGATGGACAACAACGTTAAGCTTAATAGAAAATGGGGATTCAATGGAGGATTTACAATGAGAACAAACGCAAACAATAAATTGGTTGTATATGGAGATCATTTTAGGCAGGGCGCCAATAGGATAACACAAGCAGGATTTTTATTTACACATAATTTTATACCAGCCGATGAAGAAGGAGAATTGTCAATTTCTGCAGGAGCAGTAATTCGCTTAAACGATGCTTTTATTCCAGTTGTAAAATTGAACAAACAAAAATTTGGTATCGGCGTAAGTTATGATGCCAATATTAGCAGCTTGAGAACGGCATCAAATTTTAAAGGCGGGTTTGAATTAACCTTATCCTTGTTAGACCCTTTCAACAGGGACAACAGCAATACAGAGCAGACGAAATGCCCAAAAAACAATTGGTAGAAAATTACATTACAAAATTGTACAAGCAGAAATCAAATTAATCAGTTGCTAGTTTAAAGCAATTCCTGCAATTTTATATTTTTAAGTAGTAAAATGATTTACTCTTGTTCTTCTTCTAGTACTTTTTCATCTTCTTTAATAGTTTTCTTGCTAGCAACAAATTCAACAATGCGTTTTCTTTCGCCTATTAATAATAGTGCTATCAATATTTTAAACACTGCGATTATAATGTATGACTTACTGTTAATCCCAAAGGCAACGGGATTCGTTATGTATAAATAAATTTCGCTAAATAAATTTGGAATTTCATTAACCAAAATAATACCAGCTAAAACTAATAAAGCTATCATTAAAATCGTGTTAGCAGAAATACCAATGGCAAATTGCCCTTTTTTAGATTCCTGTTCAAACGAAAATTCTTCTTCGTCAAAACCTTGATCCAGTTTAAATTTATCGAGCAAATTGGTAGTATTAAACAATAATTGCGCTGCAATAAAACCATAAAATAGAATTACAATAATATTGATGGCAAAACTGAAAATGCCTTCGGTGATGGAACCATTGTTAAAAGCTTCAATAATTGAAACAACGAATTGAGGAACTGTCTTGATTATTTCTTTTAAAAAGAACAGGCCGAATATTTTTAGGATTATTTTGAATAGGCTTCTGGGTGTCATAATAATAAGGCAGTTTTTGTTTGTGGATAAACAAATATATGGGGTATGATTATATTTTCAATATAAAATGCGATCATAGTGTTTCAACACACTACTTTTTGCCAAAGCTCCTGGTATGAAGCCTAGCTTTGTTCTGCAAGCCTAACGACAACTAAGTGTAAGGTAAAAAAAATAATAGAAAAATATGAGCATTGCTACACTTGTTGGTACGCTAGGATGTTTAACTGCGCGGCATACCAACAAAGGCGGCTTTATGAGAATTAGAAGGAATATTGTTGAGGTTTTACATAGACCAACAAGGGTATAAATTATTACCGAAGGTCTAGGGCATTCGCTAAAAAAGAACCAACTTTTAGAAGAAATGATAAATTTTATTTTAGCATGATGGTTTAAATACCATCGTAAAATCTCTTTAATTTTTACCAAAAAGAGTGGTAAAAAATAGTCTACTCTTTATTTAAATTTATTTTTTCTGCCACTGGATGCTCACATTCAAAATTTATATTGAGCATTTGTGTGAGTGTTTGTGCAAATTGTTTTTGATATAATTGCTGCGTTGTTTTTACTTCTCCTTTTGGCAATATAGTTGGTCCCAAAACGGCAAACCATATTTCATTGGCACCTACAATTTTATTATTGTGGCTAGTCCATTCTTGCTTCACAACATCTCCCCTACCATGATCTGTGGTTATAAATATGGCTGTTTTATTTTTATAGGTTGCATTGCTTTGAATAAAATTCCATAATTCGCTTATCCATTTATCTACTTGTTGGGCTGCATTTAAATAATCTCTGTAACGCCCTTCGTGTGCCCACTCATCTGTTTCACCATAAGCAATGTACAAGAGCTTTGGCTTTTTTTGTTGCAGATATTCTTTTGCTGCAAAATGCGTAAACACATCTAAACATTCTGCTTCGCCAAAAGGTTTGTACGAATCTTGCAGCATGTTGTTTATCAATATTTCATTTGCAGTTGCCTTTTTATTGCCAATTTTATCAAAAGCATTTATAACCTCAAGGCCGGTTTTTTCCTTATTAAAAATTCTATGAAAAGCATCCCAAGCGCCAAAGGCAGCTACTTTGTTTTTGTAGGCTGGTTGTTTGTTTATAAAATCCAACAAATTTGTATTAGGGTTTGCTTTATAACCGTTGCTATTAACCAGGGTATCTGAATAACCTGTAAATATTTCGTTGTACCCTGGGTACGAAAACCAATATGGATTGGCCACATTTACATTATTGCCATATTTTCTATTGCCGTAAATTTGCCCTTGCTGTTCTATGGTACTCCATAAAAATGGCAGTAATTTTTTTCTTCTTTCAATTTCTGTAGTTGCCCAATATTTTTTATAAATGGCGGCACTATCTTCTTGATTGTACTTAGTATTATTTGCAATGCTACTATCCATACCATTAAATACCTCTTGCCATCTAAAACCATCTGTTGTAATGATGATGATGTTTTCTATTTTTTGGGAGAAGGCGGTGATGGTAGAAAATAAGAGAATTGGGATGAATATTTTTTTCATAATTATTTATTGTATGGCGTTGCAAATGGGTGGTTAAAGTTACAGGTAATAAAAATAATTAAACTATGCGTAGAATTAAAAATTTAAGTAAATTAGATAAATGAAAACAAGATTAAATCTTACCATAGATGAAACATTGCTTAAAAAAGTAAAGCAGTATGCTGCAAAAAATGAAACTAGTTTATCTGAATTGGTAGAAAATTATTTTATGATTCTTACCAAGCCAAAGAAAAAGCATAACATTATTGATTTGGTAGAAAGCTTAGAAGCTCCTACTAAGATTTCAAACAATGCTAACCTAAAAGATTTGTTTTACAAGAACCAAGCAAAAAAGCCATACAATTCAATGAAACCAATACCCCTGAAGGATATTGTATGACTCGCAATGGAATGACAAAAGCTGAAGCTTTGCAAATGGTTGAAATAATAAAAAAAGATAAAGCTGCTCAAAAGATTACCACTTCTAAAAAATCTTAATAAAATACATTTACCCGTTTTTTTTTGTAAATTAGAATTGCACGCCTATTACATACACAGGTGCAGCGCACCGCCATATTTGTAACACTCATACATGCGCATACACAAAGATGCAGCGCACCGTAATATTTTTTTCGATTATTATAAAACGACAAACGAATATTGCGGTGCGATACACCTGTGAAACTTTGTGCTTCATGGCAGCTGCAAAGATTGGGGTGCGCTACACTGATTGTCCTCATTTTAGTTTTGAATTTATTTTGAACAGCTGGCACTTTGCCTATAAAGTATTGGAGCGCCGCCGTTGTTGGTATGAAGCCAAGCTTTGTGGCGCAAGCCTACCAACAACTAATTGTAATGCATAAAAATCAATACAATTAGTTGTACTGTGTTATACTTGTTTGTACGCTGGGCTACTTACCTGAGCTGCATACCAACAAGGGCGGCTGTCAGATAATTTGGTGGAAAAAGTTTGAAGTTTGCTAAGACACCAAAGGCTACAAAGTATACAAATATTAGAATTGAGTATTTAAACTAGGCTTCAAGTGTTACGGCTTAATCTCAATACTAATATCTAAATACTCAATACTTATTCCCGTAACCAATCACCAAAAATCCTTACTTTCACAAAAAACAAACCCATGCAAAAAATTACCACCCTTCTCTTTTTGATTATTGCAACCACAACACACGCACAAAACCTTTTAACCCCCGAGCAACTTTGGAAATTTGGGCGGGTAAGTGGCACGGGTATAAGTAAAGATGGAAAGTATGTAGTGTATAGTGTGAGTACGCCGAGTGTGGCGGATAACAAGAGTGCCCGCAAAATTTATGTGGTACCTGTGGGCGGCGGTAATGCAGTGGCGGTGGGTAGTGCAGATAGTTTGTTGGTGGATAGTAAACTTTCGCCTGATGGAAAATACAAGATAAGCAGCGAAGAAGTAAAAGTGAAAAATATTGCGGGTAGTGATTTTTACCCCGAGCTAACCAAGAGCAATGTGATGATTTTTGACCAATTGAATTATAGGCATTGGGATGAGTATGAAGATGGGAAATTTGGGCATATAATGCTTACGCCTGTGGGTGGCGGTGCGGCAAAAGATATTATGGCGAGTGAGCCTTATGATTGTCCGCTAAAGCCCGATGGTGGCGATGAAGATTTTGTGTGGAGCAATGATGGTAAAAAGATTGTGTATGCTACCAAGAAAAAATTTGGTACGGCGTATGCCGTGAGCACCAATACAGACTTATATGCGTATGATGTTGCAAGTGGATCTACTACCAATCTTACGGCAGATAATAAAGGCTACGATTTGCAACCATCGTTTAATACAAAAGGCCAAATGGCTTGGTTGCAAATGAAGCGTGATGGATACGAAGCAGATAAGCAAGATTTGATGGTAATGAATGGAAATGTAAAAACCAATCTTACTGCTAAAAGAGACGATATACATGTAGAAGGATACAAATGGAGCGAAGATGGAAAATCAATTTTCTTTTATGCACCCATCAATGGCACATTACAGTTGTTTAATGTAACAATAGATGCTGCAAAAATAACCCAAGTAACAAAAGGCGACTTTGATGTAAACGGTATTGTAGGCCAAAGTGGAAATACGCTGGTAGTAGGCCGTACAGACATGACCCATGCTGCGGAATTATACACAGTAGATTTGAGCAACGGCAACATGACGCAACTTACACATGTGAATGATGAGGCGTATGCAAACCTTACACCTGCCAAAACAGAACGCCGATTTGTAAAAACAGTGGATGGAAAAGATATGTTGGTATGGGTTGTGTATCCTCCAAATTTTGATAAGACAAAAAAGTACCCTACCCTGTTGTATTGCCAAGGTGGGCCACAAAGCGCCCTAACCCAATTTTATAGTTTTAGATGGAACCTATCGTTGATGGCAGCCAATGGATACATTGTTGTAGCGCCCAACCGCCGCGGTATGCCCGGGCATGGCACCAAATGGAATGAGCAAATAAGTAAAGACCATG